>JAJOKM010000108.1 GCA_021129835.1 Thermodesulfovibrionales bacterium
TCGAAGCATGGAGTGCTGAGAAATCTTCAAAGGTTGGAGTTTTGCAAGAGCCTCAGTGCCTAAAGTATTTAAAGTGCCTGTAACTACTCAGGTGGATAGGCTGAAGGCTTTTAGACTGAAGGGCTTGAACCTAACAGTCTTCAGCCTATCTACCTTCAGCCTATCCACCTAAAGTATTTAAAGTGCCTAAAGTATTTAAAGTGCCTAAAGTATTTAAAGTGCTTGGTTCTTCTCCAAAAAGTGTAGTTACCCGCATGGTAGTGTAGCCCTTTATGGGCGTAATTAAATATCAAATCCATCTGTGGGTCGTAGTGCAGAGCTCGCTCAAAACGAATTTTCTACAGATTTTGGGATTCATATTTTTACGGGCATAAAGCCCTACACTACCTCATCTCTACTAAATTTGGAGAAAAACCATAAAAATTTGTCCTCTATTTTTTAAAAAAAAGACCTTCAAAAAGTGTGTTAAGATAGTGCTATGCATAAATTAATTATCAAGGGAGGGAAGCCCCTAAGAGGCGAGGTCGGAATAAGCGGAGCAAAAAATGCTGCCCTGCCTATCATGGCTGCATCTGTCTTAGCATTAGGCAAAAATACCATCAAAAGAATTCCTGAATTAAGCGATGTCAAGACAATGGGGAGACTTTTATCCAGCATGGGCATTAAATTTGCCTACGACAATGGCGATGTAACAATTAACAGTTCTACGATTAACAACTTCGAGGCGCCATATGAATTAGTAAAGACTATGCGCGCATCAGTTCTGGTTCTTGGTCCCCTTATGGCAAGATTCGGTAGGGCAAAGGTGTCTCTGCCGGGGGGGTGTGCAATTGGCACAAGACCCATAAACCTTCACCTTATGGGACTCAAAAAGATGGGGGCAGACATAGAGCTCAAGACAGGCTATGTTATCGCAAAGGCAACCCGCCTCAGAGGAGCGTCTATTTATTTTGATATTCCGACCGTAACGGGCACAGAAAACCTTATGATGGCCGGCACCCTTGCAAAAGGCACAACCACACTCAAAAATGCAGCAATGGAGCCGGAGGTTACAGATCTTGCTAATTGCCTTATCTCTATGGGCGCCAAAATAAAGGGTGCTGGCGAGAGTATTATAGAGATTGAGGGTGTCGATGAATTAAATCCGATAAATAACTATGAAATAATTCCTGACAGGATTGAAGCTGGTACATTTATGGCTATTGCTGCGATTACCGGAGGAGATTTGATACTCAAAGGCTGCAGGACCGAACATCTTGATGTCATAACACTGAAACTAAAGGATGCAGGGCTTGTCTTTGAAGATGCAAAGAGCGGAATCAGGGTTATAGGAGGTGAAAAACCTACTGCAACTAATATAAAGACGATGCCATATCCAGGATTTCCGACGGATATGCAGGCTCAGTTTATGGCGCTGATGGCTGTAGCAGAAGGCACAAGTATCATACAAGAGACCATATTCGAAAATAGATTTATGCATGTAGCAGAATTAAGGAGATTGGGGGCAGACATAAGCATAGAAGGCAGAACAGCTACTGTAAAGGGAAGGAGTGGACTTATGGGTGCAGATGTTATGACTACGGATTTAAGGGCATCAGCATCCCTTGTAGCCGCCGCTCTATGTGCTGAAGGCGAAAGCGCAATTCATAATATATACCACCTCGATAGGGGATACGAAAAAATGGATGAGAAACTAAGGATGATCGGCGCAGACGTCGAAAGGGTGAACGACTAATCGGGCACTCTACCAAGCCCAAATGAAACTATTAAGGCCTCATGCCCCTTCCTAATAAGAGACCTTTTGACCTTATGCGCCTCTCTTTGGGTGTTGAACATGCCAATCCTGACTCTGTAACCCCCGATACCCCTTGCGTCTGCTTTTGCAATATAAACATCTCTGAAGTGTCTTGTCAATCCCCTTTTAAGTCTCTTTGCATCCGTTCTGTCTCTGAAAGAACCTGCCTGAACTGTCAACATCCTTACATAGCTTAAATCTCTTCCTATAATCTCCATCCTCACCGTTCCAATACCAGGGCCGATGAGTCCTATTTTTCTTGCGGACGCATAAGAGAGATCCAGGCACCTCCCCGGAATAAAAGGTCCTCGATCATTCACTACACATATTACTTTCTTGTTATTTTGTATATTTGTTACTTTAAGCTTTGTGCCAAATGGTAATTCCCTGTGAGCACATGTGAGGGCATACATATTAAATATCTCTCCTGATGTCGTTGGCCTGCCATGGAATTTAGGGCCATACCACGATGCAACAACATATTGTATGTCTCTTCTGATTTCTTGGTAACAAAAAGGGCCTACATGAGCAGGAGCAGGAGCAACCGGAGCAACCGGAGGCCTTATGGTAACACACGATGCAGTACCAAAGAGAGCCGCTAAACAAAAGGCAATAAGCAGAAAACGGCAGATTGCATTTGGCTCTCTCTTAGAGTATATATCTACTGAGGTCTTCATCCCTGGCAATATCTGACAGTTTTTGTTTTACATATTTTCTGTCTATGGTAATTTCGCCTTTTTCCATTTCTGGGGCGTCAAAAGATATATCCTCAAGGAGTCTTTCGAGCACCGTGTGAAGCCTTCTTGCCCCAATATTTTCTGTCTTTTCATCCACGGTAACTGAAATGTCAGCTATTTCATCAACTGCATCTGGAGTAAATTCGAGCTTTATATTTTCTGTATCGAGCATGGCTATGTATTGTTTTATCAAGGCGTTATAAGGCTCGGTGAGTATCCTTATGAAATCCTCCTTTCCGAGGGGTTCAAGCTCAACCCTTATGGGGAATCGCCCCTGTAATTCGGGAATGAGGTCTGATGGCTTGGCTGAATGGAATGCGCCAGCAGCAACAAAAAGCATATGATCTGTTCTCACTGCTCCGTGCTTTGTGGTGACTGTTGAACCCTCTACAACGGGCAATAGATCCCGCTGAACTCCCTCCCTGGATACATCTGGGCCATGTCCTTGCCCCTTACTCGCAATCTTATCTATTTCATCGATAAAGACAATGCCCATCTGTTCAGTCCTTTTTATTGCCTCTTTTTTTACCTTTTCCATATCTATCAGTTTGTTAGTCTCCTCCTGCGCGAGCATAACTAATGCCTCAGGAACAGTAACCTTTTTCCTCTTTGACTTTTCAGGCAGAAACCCTCCTAACATCTCCTTCAGATTAATCTCTAACTCTTCTAAGCCTACGTTAGATATGACACCAAACGGCATTACTCTTTCCTTGACATCAATATCTACATACCTGGAGTCAAGCTTGCCTTCCCTCAACTGTGCCCTCAGCTTCTCTCTTGTCTTTGTGTAATGATCCCTTTCCTGTTCTTGTTCATTAGTAACGGTCCCCTTCGCAGGCTTCGCTGGTGAAGGTGGCAGCAGAAGATCAATCACCCTCTCTTCAGCATGAATCTTCGCCTTCTCCTGCACCACTTCTGTATGTTCTGCTTTAACCATATTCATTGCAATTTCCGTAATATCTCTTATCATTGATTCTACATCCCGACCAACATAACCTACTTCTGTAAATTTTGAGGCCTCTACCTTAAAGAAAGGGGCATTAGTTAGCTTTGCGAGCCTCCGCGCAATCTCTGTCTTGCCAACACCTGTTGGCCCTATCATGATAATATTTTTTGGCATGACCTCATCTTTGAGATCAGGAGACAGCCTTTGCCTCCTCCATCTGTTCCTTAATGCAATGGCAACCGCTTTTTTTGCCTTGTCCTGACCGACAATATACTTATCCAACTCCACAACAATCTTTTTTGGTGTAAGGTTATCCATTTAGCTCCTCTACTACTATATTTTTATTTGTATAAATGCATATATACGATGTTATATCCATAGCCTTTCTCGTAATCTCTACCGCTGAAAGCCCTGTGTTTTCGTATAGCGCCTTTGCCGCTGCCTGAGCGTAAGGACCTCCAGAACCAATAGCCGCGATTCCATCGTCTGGCTCAATAACATCTCCAGCCCCAGAAAGTATAAATGTATGATCTGTATCAGACACTAACAACAATGCCTCAAGCCTTCTCAAGATCCTATCAGTCCGCCAGTCTTTCGCAAGCTCAACGGCTGCCCTCGTAATATTGCCTCGGTACGCCTCGATCTTTGATTCAAATTTCTCAAAAAGGGTAAAGGCATCTGCAGTTGCTCCAGCAAAGCCCGCAAGTAATCTATTATTATACATTTTTCTTATCTTTTTGGCATTATGTTTTAATGCAGTATTTCCTATTGTTACCTGTCCATCGCTGGCAATGGCAACCCTTCCCTCACGCCTTACACATAAAACCGTCGTACCATGAAGCATATCTCCTCCTTTTGAGGAATAGATTTATATTATGCGACCTCAAATATCATACCTTAATCTGCATAAATTAAACATTCTGGGTTTTACAGGATGTCTCGATGGATTGTTTTATAGCAGTTACAACTCTTGTTATTTCCCTGTCTTCCTCCCACAGTTTCAAAATAGTATCTCTAAACTCTATAGCTCTCTCATATCCAGCTACCCTTGCATTTTCGATTAATGACCACTCATCGGTTTCAGTAAATTGCTGAAAGGCATTTTTGATTTCAGGAAATATCCCTTTTCTTGCTTTATCCAAAAAGACCATATAAAGGATTAGTAATGGCCTGTCTTTTTGGTCTACTGCTGCCTTGAGAGGTCCCTTGTCAGAGGTGTCTGCAAGAATATCCTTTACACCTCTTATGTATAATTCGTGGCTCCTATGACGGCTATTACTAAGAACTTCAAACCATTCATCTGAATAATCATCCTCAAACACCTCTCCAATTTCGTGTAAAACAAGGAGTTCTGATACAGCATGAGCGACACGCTCAACCTTTTTAAATAAATCTTCTGAAGCCATATCGGTTTTTTTAATATCATAAGGTAAAAACATCTCTTTAAGCAACCCTTCGCATTGGCTTGCCGCTAATTCTTGAAACTTATCCCAGATAATTGTCCTCAAGGCATCACGCCTAATATATATACATCTGCCTTGGAGCATTGACGGCGGGGCAGAGAGATCTCTGCAGAGTTCGCTGCTGGTGTAATAAATCTGGTAATCATATATCTCTTTTGTGGCATAAAGTCTTGCAAGAAAGAAGGATGGTTTTTGGAGGGTGCTGTACCCGCTTCCATAAAAAAGCCCGAAATCCTTAAGAATGTCATTTAACCCGTTGACATCAAACGGGTCGTATATTGCGCCGTCGATTGCAAGTGAACATAACTCCGCATCTTCGAGATATTTCCATAGTTTCTCCTTTTCTTCTATCCAATGAAATATCTTCTCATTCGGTATGCTGTTCCAGGGCATTAAGCAGTGTTCATTCCTGTAAAGCTCTCTGAGATCCATTAGTAGCCCGCACATTGAATAATATCCCCAGAAGTTTGCATCAGAAATATTACAGTTGAGCTTTATCTGTTTTATAAGTTTCTCTGTATCCATCACACATAAAATAAACCAAAAAAAAAATAGAAAAGGCAAGACAGCTTATCGACTGTATACTGTCCTTTGTAGTATACTCTTAATCTATGAACGGTTTTGTCATCTGGATAACTGGTCTTCCGGGAAGCGGCAAAAGCACAATTGCCGATGGTATTAAAGGCCATATTCCTGATTTTGTTATCTTGCGAATGGATGAATTAAGAGAGATTATAACCCCTGAGCCGACATATTCAGAGTCAGAGAGGGAGATGGTTTATAGAACCATCGTTTATATGGCAAAAATACTTTCAGGGCATGGGCATAATGTAATCATTGATGCCACTGGGAATATGAGGAGGTGGAGGGAACTTGCGAGAGAATTAATTCCGAACTTTGCTGAGGTTTACTTAGAATGCTCAATTAATGTATGCAGAGAGAGGGAGGCTTCTCGTAAATATACTCATGGTGCACCAAAAGGTATATACAAAAAAGGTGAGGCTGGCTGGCCGGTGCCAGGGGTGCAAGCCCCTTATGAAAGGCCTTTAAAGCCAGAGATCTCAATACAAACAGATAAAACCACTCTGAAAGATATACTGGCTATAATTGGTGAGTTTGTATCAAAAAGACTCCGCCATTAACTTGCTTTTGGGTCTTAAACAATTGACAAAACTAACTCTTATATAGTTTAATATACAGAAGTTCATATAGTTAACTACAAGGCAGTCGAGGGAGCATGTTGAGCAGCGGAATTCCTTCTTGTGGCTATTTTTGAGTTCGCTTTGTTTAGGTGATATATTTTTTTTTGATCGGGCGGGTAGCTCAGTTGGGAGAGCGCAGCCCTTACAAGGCTGATGTCACAGGTTCGAGTCCTGTTCCGCCTACCATTTTATTTTGCAGTGCAAAATCAGAGTTCAGAGTCTTGAGTTAAGGATCTAAAATAATTCAAAAAATGGGGCGGTAGTTCAGCCGGTTAGAACGCCGGCCTGTCACGCCGGAGGTCGCGGGTTCGAGTCCCGTCCGCCCCGCCAGAATTAGCAATCCAGTCATATTATAGAAATCAGGTAATAGTTCAGCCACTAAGATTATATATACTGAGCCTCTTGCAAAAGTCGTCATTCCCGCTTGTCGGGAATCCAGAGCATCACGTAACCCATTGAAAATACTGGATTCCCGACAAGCGGGAATGACAAACAAGGCTATTTCCCATACTTTTGCAAGAGGCTCTACTTTGTAACCGTTCATGGAACATTGAAATTGGAAATTCGAAATTTGGCCTTCATGTTTTTGTGCTGTTCTCCCCAATTTCTAATTTCAGATCGTGAACAGTTACGAAATTAGTAATTCACTCTTTCGAGGAATAGTCCTTTTGCTGGCGCTGTTGGTCCTGCAATTCTCCTATCTCCCGAAGATAGAATTCTCTGGATTTCTATCGGTCTAATTCTTCCACTTCCTACTTCGACGAGTGTTCCGACTATATTCCTCGCCATATATCTCAAAAATGCATCGGCTTTGATGCAGATCTTCAAAAAACTGCCATTAAGTCCTATGTTCATAAAATTAATGGCATCTACCCTTTCTACGGAGATGTTAAAGATAGTCCTCGTCTCTGTTTTTGCGTCACAACCGCTTGCCCTGAATGCAGAGAAATCGTGTCTGCCTTTGAGAAATTCTATCGCTAGGCCCATTTCGTCTGCGTTCAGTTTAAATGAGATTCTCCAGGCATATCGGTATAAAAACGGAGAGATGTAGCGGGAAGTCGAAATAATATAAAAATAAATTTTGCTCTTAGCATCATACCTCGGATGAAAGTCATTCTCTACATCGTTGGCGTCTGTTATCCTTACATCATGAGGCAAATTGGCATTTAGCGCCCTTTTGATGATCTCCGGTGAAAGCCTTGATGATGTCCTGAAGGATGCAACTTGTGCAATGGCGTGTGCCCCTGCATCTGTTCTTCCAGCGCCAATAACCTTTGTATCTTCATCGGTTATTTTTTTAATCGTCTCTTGAAGCAATGCTTGTATTGTAACTGCATTTGGCTGTATCTGCCAACCACTGTAGTCTGTCCCGTCATACTGAATGGTTAATTTTATGTTTCTCATGAGATTATTGAAGTATATCACAGAATAATTAAGGCCGTGAGCTGCAAGCCGTGAGCAGCTATTTGTAAGCAGTGAGCAGTAAGCAGTAAGCCGTTTACTGCTCACTGCTTACTGCTCACTGCTTACTGCTTAGTTCTAAGTGAAAAAGGGCCAGATTATAGTATAATTAGTATTATATTATGGACGAGATTATAGAGGGCATAACCACAGATTTTCTTGTTATTGGCGGCGGCGTTGCCGGACTAAGGGCTGCTATAGAGCTTGCCTCTCATGGAAAAGTACTTGTGGTTACAAAAGATATACCCACAGAATGCAGTACAGAATATGCTCAGGGTGGTGTTGCGGCTGCCCTGAGCGATGAAGATGAGGTCGGCATTCATTTTGAGGACACACTAAAGGCGGGCGGTAGCCTCTGCAGAGAAGACGCCGTAAAGGTGCTCGTGGAAGAAGGGGCAGCAAGGATTATTGAGCTTATAGAATGGGGGGCGGAATTTGATAAGGATGGCACAAAACTCTCTTTTGCGCTGGAAGCGGCCCATTCAAAGCGAAGGGTGCTTCATGCAGGTGGTGACTCTACAGGTAGAGAAATAAAGAAAGTATTAATAAATAAAGCGAAATCAATTGCGAATATACAGAGTCTCCAATTTTGTGCCGCGGTTGACCTTATTGTTGAGGATGGAAAGTGTAAAGGTGCATATGTACTGGAGGGTTCAGATATTATTGCCATATATGCGGCGGCAACGATACTCGCAACAGGCGGCGCCGGTCAGGTGTTTTCGAGAACAACAAATCCTGCCGTTGCAACTGGTGATGGTATAGCCATTGCATATAGGGCAGGCGCAATACTTGAAGATATGGAGTTTATCCAGTTTCATCCCACAACACTTTTCGCACCGGCTGCCCCGCAGTTCTTGTTAAGCGAGGCAATGAGGGGTGAGGAGGCAATCTTGCGGAATATCAATAAAGAACCATTCATGAAGAATTACCACCTCGATGCAGAACTTGCACCGAGGGATATAGTCTCCAGGGCAATCGTATCCGAGATGGTTAAAACAGAGAGCAGTCATGTTTATCTTGACCTTGCCCATCTTGACGCAGAATTCGTTAAAGTGAGATTCCCGAGGATTTATGCTACTTGCATCCAATGCGACATAGATATCACATCGGACTTGATACCCGTCTCTCCAGCGGCACACTACACTATAGGTGGTGTAAAGACAGACCTCAATGGTGCTACGAATGTCGAAGGACTGTATGCTTCAGGTGAGGTGGCATGTACGGGTGTTCATGGCGCAAACAGGCTTGCAGGTAACGGCCTGCTTGAAGGACTTGTGTATGGATATAGATCCGGAAGTACAGCAGCCATGTCGATAAGTAGCAAGCAACATGCGATATGCACCAGTGGAGCAGATAGGTTGCCAACCTCTTATGCCTCACTATCTCTTGATAAGATAAAAGAAATAAGGTCTGCTCTCAGGAGGCTCACTTGGGAAAGGGTTGGAATAATAAGATGTGGTGAGTCTCTCAGTATTGCGAAAGAGAGACTCTCGGAGTGGGAATTTGTTCTGGGCATGAATTTTAATACGAGGGTGGGACTGGAACTGAAAAACATGCTTACAGTGGCATTTATAATCACAGAGGCGGCATTAAAGAGAAAGGGGAGTGTCGGGGCACACTACAGATCAGACTTCAGAGAAAGTGGAGAAGACTGGCAGAGACACTTTGTGATAAGCAAATAGGATGCCAAGACGCTGAAAACCTTGAGATTTTTATATTAAACTTGTTAAAATACGTAATACATAGAAGCAAGCAAGAATCATCACCTCTTGCTTCCCATGTATTTTTTGAGCAGTAAAAAGTATAACTTCATATTAACTCAAAAATTGGAGGTAATAGATGCACTACTTGTCTACTTTTATCGCCGATGCCTATGCAGCAAGCCTCGCTTTGCAAGGTGGAACGTATCCCGGGCTCGACGAAATAATCTGGGCACTGCTTCCATTTATATTAATTTTTGTGGTTTTTTTATTTCCTTCTTATAAGGCCACAGCAGCAGAAGGCAAAGCAACATAAGTACATGCTCGCGAATCTTAAAAGGGGCGACAAAGTAATAACTACAGGTGGAATTTACGGACTTGTTGAGAGCGTTGGCAACAAGTCAGTTACCTTAAAGGTATCAGAAAATATCAAAGTGAAGTTCGGAAAAAGTTACATTACTAATTTAAGGCATCCAACAGACGAGGACTAATAAGGTTTGGGTGTTAACAACTTTTAATTACTAAAAAAATGAAAAACGAAAAAAAATTATTTATAACCAAAGGTGGATATTGGCGTATAGCTATTGTCGCCCTGGCCGTAGTTCTATCGGTAGTCTCTTTCTTGCCTAATACGCCTCTATTTCAAAAAATGCCGCAGTGGTGGCAGGAAAGTATGCCTGACAGGGGAATAGTTCTTGGGCTGGACCTTCAGGGTGGATCGCACCTTGTCTTTGAGGTAAAGACAGAGAGGACTGTCGAAATCGTTACTGAGAGGATTGCATCTTCTCTAAGCAACACATTTGAAGAAAAAGGCATCCAGGCACATGTGAAGGTCGATGGACTGTTTGTAATCGTATCACCTGATGACATGGACATCAGAAAGATTATGGACATCAGAACGATTATAGAAGATGTCTATCCTACTTTGTCATTATCGGAGATAAGTGAAGATGCCCTGAAATACAGATTAACTGAAAGAGAAGTCAGAGAGATTGGGAGGAAAGCTGTAGAGCAGACAGTAGAAAATATAAGAGATCGCATAGACCTGTTTGGTGTTACAGAGCCCATTATCCATAAGCAGGCTGGCAATGAAGTTGTCGTGCAGTTGCCGGGGATAAAAGACTTTAGGAGGGCTGTGGAGATTATTGGCAAGACAGCACACCTGGAGTTTAAATTAGTCGATGATGAATCTCCCTTTGTAGAAGAGCTGCCACCATTTATCCCTTTAGCAGAGGAGGCGCAATTTCTTGAGGAGATCAAAGATAGGATTCCCAAAGAAAGGATAGTGCTTTTTCAGAGGGATTTAGATGTTGGTATCAGTACTCCATTTCTGCTTAAAGAGGAGGCATTGTTAACGGGAGGACTCTTGACAGAAGCAAAAATGTCCGTGGATCGGATGTCTATTGATCCATATCACGTCTCTATTACCTTCTGCAATGAGGGTGCAAAGATATTTAAAAAGGTAACAGGACAAAATGTAGGGGAGAGGCTCGCCATAGTTCTTGATGATAACGTTCGCTCAGCCCCTGTAATACGGGAAGAGATAGCTGGTGGCAGGGCACAAATAACAGGGACATTTACAATGGCAGAAGCAATAGACCTTTCAATTGCGCTAAGGGCAGGGGCATTGCCTGCCCCTGTTGAGATGATTAAGAATGTCACTGTTGGACCGACTTTAGGAAAGGACTCTATCGAGGCAGGCAAAATTGCATCTATTATAGCGATGCTCCTTGTGATTGCCTTTATGATTACCTACTATAGGCTATCCGGCATCATAGCAAGCGTTGCGCTAACGATGAACATGACATTTTTATTTGGAATTATGGCAGCGCTAAACGCAACACTTACTTTGCCTGGCATTGCTGGTATAGTGCTAGTCATAGGCATGGCTGTCGATGCCAATGTGCTTATGTTTGAGAGGATGAGAGAAGAATTAAGGACCGGCAAGAATCCAAAATCCTCAGTGAAAGAAGGAAGATTGAAAGCACTCAGCGCCATACTAGACTCCCATGTGACAGTCATAATAGCTGCACTGATATTGTTTTTATTCAGTACAGGGCCAGTGCAGGGCTTCGCGCTTACGTTAGGTGTTGGCGTTGCGCTAAATCTCTTTACAACACTTGTAGTAACGAGGACTGCCTTCGATATTCTGTACCATAAAAGAGGAGTCGAAAAGTTAAGCATATGATAGAACTTTTAAAAAATACAAAAATAGACTTCATGGGCAAGAGGGTTTATGCCTATTTTTTTACTGGGGTGCTGTTTATGCTTGGTATTACGGCTATAGTTCAGATAGCGCTCGGTAATGCAAATCTCGGTGTTGACTTTGTAGGCGGAACATCGGTGCAGGTTAAATTCGAACATCCAGTCCCACTTTCCGATGTAAGAGAATCGTTGAGCAGAGGGGGAATTGAGGGTTTTGATATCCAGGATCTCCCTGCGGAGGACACGATACTTATAAGGATGTTGACGCCGGAGGTCGATATTGGACTCTTTTCTAAACAGATAGAGCAGGTGCTTACTGAGAGATTTTTAGAGGCAAGTCCTACAATAGAGGCCGTAACAGAGATAGGTCCGAGGGTAAGTGAGAGATTGAAACATAATGCTATATGGGCAATATTTCTGGCTACCACTGGTCTACTAACGTATATTTCATTGAGGTTTCAATCCAGATTTGGGGCAGGGGCTGTTATTGCTACAGTTCATGATGTCCTTGCTGTTTTAGGTATCTTTTTTCTGATGGACAAAGAAATAAATCTAATATTTATAAGTGCTATTCTTGCCATTGCAGGGTATTCTCTTTCGGATACAGTGGTGGTGTTTGACAGGATACGGGAAAACATGAAAAAAATGCTCAGAAAACCGATGGAAGATATTGTAAACAGAAGCGTTAATGAGGTGTTGCCTCGAACCATTATAACTTCTCTGACCACATCTTTGGCCGCCTTTTCATTGCTTATCTTCGGGGGCGAAGTATTGCACGACTTTGCCTTTACTATATTAGTAGGTATTGCTGTTGGCACATACTCCTCTATCTTTGTGGCGAGCTCATTTGTTATGCTTTTTGTGAAAAAGAATATGAAAGCAGTAAGCGTAAAACAAGATACAGGAGCAGTAGAAAGTTGCGTGAGAATATAGCATGCAGATGGTTGGTCAATAGAACTAATCCCGAGTACGTCAAACATATCTCAAGACTTGCCTCTGTATCTCCACCTTTTGCGACTGCGTTAATCAAAAGAGGACTGAAGACACCTGAACAACTTAATGCTTTTTTGAATCCAGATCCTTCCAGACTATCAAATCCAGCCGAATTGCCTGACATTAAGATTGCGGTAAATAGAATACGAGAGGCGAAAAGACGCGGCGAAAAGATTCTTATTTATGGGGATTATGATGCCGATGGCGTCACGGGGACAGCAATAATGCTTGAGGGCTTGGAGAGAATTGGCGCAGATGCAAGCTACTTCATACCAAACAGAATGACTCATGGCTATGGGTTTAGTATCGCCGGTGTCCAGAAGGCAAAAGAGGTAGGTGCAAGCCTCATAATTACAGTAGATTGCGGAATTACATCCTTTGAGGCCGTCTCTAATGCCAATTCTTTGGGAATAGATGTAATAATTACAGATCATCATGAGCCTATAAAGAGAACAGATGACAGTGAGCAGTTAGCAGTTAGCAGTAAAACAGCTCACAGCTCACAGCTTACGGCTCACTGCTCACTGTATATAATGCCGGAGGCATTGGCTATCGTAAATCCTAAACTCATGCCCCATCTTCCCATCTTCCCACCTTCTCATCACCCTCCCACTCTCTCTGGTGCTGGGGTGGCATTTAAAGTTATACAGTACTTGCTTGGAGGCCGTCTTGATGACGTTTATGATTTATTTGATCTTGCCGCAATAGGAACTGGCGCCGATGTGGTGCCTGTAACTGGAGACAACAGGATCATCCTCAAAGAGGGCCTTAAATTAATCCAATCAGGTCAGAGGGCTGGCATCAAGGCACTGAAGGATATATCGGGCATAAGAGACGGTCTCTTTAAGACATCACATCTCTATTTCGGGTTGATACCCAGAATTAATGCCGCTGGAAGAATAGCTGATGCATCAGATGTTGTCAGGCTATTAATCACAAAATCCGGTGCAGAAGCTGAAGCACTGGCGAGATGGCTGAATGATCTGAACTGCAAAAGACAGGCGATAAGCGAAATTGTTTACAGCGATGCAAAGGAAATGTGCCAGAAAATGGATAACAATTATGGCGCTATTGTTATTGCTTCTGAGGGATGGCATCCAGGGGTAGTCGGGATCGTGGCATCGAAGATTGCAGAAGAATATTATAGGCCTACCTTTATCCTTTCTATAGACAATGCCATAGCAAGGGGTTCTGCGCGGAGCATACAGCCGTTTGATATTCATCATGGACTCCTGCGATGCAGGGATATTTTAAAGGGGTTTGGAGGACACAAACAGGCAGCAGGATTAAGTCTTTTATCAGAAAATATTGAGCAGTTCAGAACAATAATCTCTGGTATCGTGCGCCATTCATTATCAGAGGAAGACCTTGTGCCTGCTCTGCATGTCGATACAGATGTCCGTCTCTCTGATATTAACATTGAACTCATAAACGAGATCTCGAGGCTCGAGCCATTTGGATATGATAATGATATACCACTCTTTGGCGCAAAAGGGTTAGAGGTTATACAGCCCAGAGTTATAGGGAATAACCATCTCAAGATGTACCTAAGACAGGGCGAACAAAAAATAGATAGCATCGGGTTTAGTTTTGGAGGGCAATTAGATATCGTGAGGCAGTGCGGATTAATTGACGCCGTATTCTCACCGGTAATAAATGAGTGGAATGGCAAAAAATGTATACAGTTAAACTTAAAGGCAATAAGACCATCGATATGAAGACAGGAAGCAGACGGCAGACAGTTGATTTAATAATTTGCGGCGATTACATCCTTACAATGAACGAAAAAATGGATTTAATAAGAGATGGCGCTATCGCCGTTAAGGACAAAAAAATAGTCGCTGTTGATACCGCTGACACTATTTTTAAAAAATATACCTCGGAAAAAATCATAAAAGGCAACTGCAGAGCAGTACTGCCTGGGCTTATAAACACCCACACACATGCTGCAATGGTCTACTTTAGAGGGCTTGCAGATGACCTTCCCCTTCAGAAATGGCTGTCAAAACATATCTGGCCTGCCGAAAATCACTGGCTCAGTCCTGAGTTTGTCTCTAATGCTGTTGCCCTCGCCTGTTTAGAGATGCTAAAGGCTGGGATTACGACTTACAATGATATGTATTTCTTTAGTGATAGCATTGCGGCAACAACAAAGGATATGGGGATGAGGGCCGTCATTGGTGCTGGCATTCTTGATTTCCCCACTGTTTCAGCGAAGACAACAGATGAATATCTCATGAATGCCAAACAGTTTATAAATAACTGGACCGCAGACGAACTAATCGTCCCCTGCATTGCGCCTCATGCTACATACACATGCAGCCCTAAGACATTGAAAAAGGCTAAAGCAATGGCTGAAAATTTTGATGTGCCTCTCCATATTCATCTCTCAGAGACAGAATGGGAGGTCAACGAAATTATATTTAAGTATGGGAAGAGGCCTGCTGAGCACCTTGAATCGATCGAATTTCTGGATTCAAGGGTTATAGCTGCTCACTGTGTATGGCTTAAGAGTAATGAAATAGAGATACTTGCAGACAAAGGCGTAGGCGTTTCTCATTGCATTAAGAGTAATTTAAAACTCGCATCAGGGATCGCACCTGTTGTAGAGATGATTAATTCAGGAGTGAAGGTTGCTTTTGGTACTGATGGCGCTGCAAGTAACAATGATTTAACCATACTCAGCGAAATGTCTATTGCGGCAAAGATTCATAAGACAATAGCAAAGGATCCCACTGTTTTAGATGCAAAGACAGCTCTCCTCATGGCAACAAAATGGGGTGCAGATGTGCTGGGACTTGGTAGCATTATTGGCAGCATCGAAAAAGACAAATTTGCTGATATAATAACCATTGATCTGAAAAAACCGCATCTTATACCTATTTATGATATTTACTCCCATATAGTTTACTCAGCAGCGGCATCCGATGTAGAGACGGTCATAATAAATGGCAGGTTGGTTGTTAATAATAGAAAACTTACTACAAGCGATGAAGAAGAGATACTGATGAAGGCCTTAGAGTGGCAAAGAAAGATAGCCTTGTATAATGCAGGGCACTAAAGATTTCCCGATTTAAACAACTAAAGAACCGGACTAAACTTACCATGTTCTTATGGGCCCACTATCTATATGAACAAATCCACGATAAAGCCCTACCCCACCAACACCTTGTGCCCTGGCAGCATAAAAAACTCTGCGGTTACTAACTCCTTGTATTGCGAAGTCTATCGCGCGCCCATGGAGATGGAAGCTATTTAGGGAGACACGCCTTCCGAGCCTCCTTAGATATTCGTTAAAGACTGCTGAACGGAACCCCGAAATTATCTGCAGAGGGGCATTTCTACTATCGATACTAAAGATACTCTGTATATCGTAAAGCAGATTTAGAACTTGGATGCAAATGGGCTTGACTTCATTGGTAAAACGGCATCTTAAAAGATAATTTATCTCTTCTAACGCTTTGCTGTCATAGTGGCCCGCTGAATAATATTTTATATTTAATGTTTCACCGGTATGGATATTACGCATATTAAGCGTCCTTGCAGTCTTTTCAGACGCCAGGATATTATTGAAAGGGTAGACTACTGCGCCCACAACTATAGCCTTTAGAAAACCCCTCCTCGATATCATAGAAGTGCCTCACATATCAGTTATCAGTTAACTGATAGCCTCTGATTTTTATTCAAAAGTAGCTTTTAACCCCGTCGAGGTGAATCTGTGCAGCCAGACATCAAAGGCAATTTAAATATCAAATATCAAAATGCAAATTTGATTTTTAATATTTGATTTTTGATATTCTTTCATGCCGCTCCGGGCAACTCTCTGAAGATTTCCCATGTCCTCAGGAGGTCTATAGCTCTTTGCAGTTGAATGTCTTCGTCTTCTTCTATAACGGCCTCTACTATAATCCGAGGAGTAATTCCTTCCTCTTTTATTGGAATTCCCTTTGGTGTATAATATATCGCCGTCGTAAGGTTTATTGCAGATCCATCATGAAGTGGTATTAGTGACTGCACAGTTCCCTTCCCGAAGGTCTGCTCCCCAAGAATAACAGCTCTGTCCCAATCACCTAACGCGCCTGCAACGATCTCTGATGCGCTTGCGCTGCCTCTATTCACCAGTACAACCATTGGCAGGGCATAATCAAGCCTAATTCCTCGTGCGTAGAAGTTCGTTCTCCTGTCTTGTCCGTCTTTAATATATACCACTAGCTTGCCTTCAGGAAGAAATTGCCCCGCAACATCTACAGCGCTGCTTAAAAGGCCTCCAGGATTGTTTCTCAAATCAACAATAAGAGAGCTTATCTCCTTTTCTTGTGTAAGTATGCTGAGTGCATCAGAGAGCTCTTTCGCTGTCTTCGTCTGAAAAGCGCTTATCCTTATATAACCGATCCCTTCCTCGAGGAGTTCGTACCTTACGCTCACTATCTCGATTATTTCTCTTGTTATGTCAAAATCCTTTGGCTCTTCTAATTTATCTCTGAGTATTGTCAAGATTACAGGCGTCCCTATCTCTCCTCTTATCCTACTGACGGCCTCAGAAAGACTCATGGCCTCTGCAGGCTCATGGTCTATCTTTATTATTATGTCTCCGGCCTTTAAGCCAGCCTTATAAGCAGGTGTACCCTCTATAGGGGATATTACTGTCAGGTTTTCATCTCTCATCCCTATCTGTATGCCAACACCCGCAAACTCTCCCTTCATCCTAATCGTCTTCTCTTTGAGCTCCTCCTGAGTTAAGAAGGTCGAGTGAGGGTCGAGGCTCTCTATCATCCCCTCTATTGCTGCCTGTATTAGATCCCTTGCCTCTACATCCCCTACGTAATGCTCTTTAATAATAGAAATGGCCTCCTTAAATGTTCTTACCTCTTCATATACCACTCCTTCTTTGGCAATCGCCAAGGTGATGCTACATACAGCAAAAATAATAAAAAATAACAGAACTATCTTTTTTTTAGTCATATCAATCCCCTCTTTTATTATAAGGTCACGGTTTACAGGCTGTATACCTTCTTACTGCTCCCCGCTGTAATATTATACCTTATTGTACAGATTTTATGAAACATTATCTAATACCCTTTAATATTTCTGCGCTTGGCAGCAAATTCGACTTTCAGTTAAATTTAGAGTCTTTCTATTATAACACCAAGACTTCTTATTCGGTAAAATCACATGATAAAATCCTTAGCAAGGGATTTTATCATGCGATTTTACCCTGTTTCCTTTGAAAATACTTTTTTGTTATTGCTCTTCACTTGTCATTGCGAACGAAGTGAAGCAATCTGGGCGGGATTGCCACGCCCTTCGGGCTCGCAATGACATTTTCATGCCCTTTTGTGTGCTGAAAGCACATGCAGGT
>JAJOKM010000126.1 GCA_021129835.1 Thermodesulfovibrionales bacterium
TTTACGGGCATAAAGCCCTACACTACCTAATCTCTACTAAATTTGGAGAAGAACCATATGTTTTTATTTCTTCGTTTGGCTTCGTAATTTCGACCTTTTGCGAATCTATCGACTTCCATCCGCTCTCCTTGCGGTCTGATATTGTTTAGCGAAATGTTCCACCACAAGGAGAGCCTTATATCCTCCGAATAAATTACCTCATTTCATAGCCCTTGCAAGGGGCTCAATGGTTAAAGCTTTTTGTGGCACATCCACCAGTCTAAGCAAGTGATTTCGCCTTTTTTTGCTTTTTCGAGCCTGTCAGCAGCAGTTTTTTCGTCGGTTGCTGGCGGGATTATACCATGGTCGCCTACCATCTCATTTTCAGGCCAACCTGCTGGGATGGCTACGCCGTGCTTGGCAGAGGCTTGAAATCCCTTTATCATCCGTAGTATTTCATCCATATTACGGCCCAATTCCTGGGGGTAGTAGAGGATGGCCCTTACTGTCCCTGCAGGGTCAACAATAAATACTGCCCTTACTGTATGTGTTCCCTTGGCAGGATGGATAAGCCCGAGCTTGGCGGCTATTTTTCCTGTATCATCTGCAATTATGGGGAACGTTATCTTTACGGGATTGCCATCTACTTTTACGTTTTCATTTATCCACTGTACCCATTTTATATGACTGAAGACCTGATCTATGCTAAGTCCGATAAGTTCTGCGTTTAATTCTTTAAACTTGTCAACCCTGAGTTGAAAGGCAACAAACTCGGTGGTGCATACAGGGGTAAAGTCTGCGGGATGACTAAAAAAACACCATCCATTTACCTTTAAAATACTCTGGCAGTTTCATCTTGCCGTGGGTAGTCTGCACTGCTATCTCTGGGAATTTTTCACCTAACGATAGAATGTGTTCCATGATTTTACTCCTCCTTTTAATTTAAATTTACTTTTAACATCACTCTGCCGGCGCATAAAAGCACCTCTTGGGTGAGGTCATCTTTCCTTCCTTTTTGAGGGCAGTTATTAACTTGGACACTTCTTCCGTATCCATACCGGCAGCTTCAGCCACTTCTTTAGGCTTCATCGGTTTGCCGGCTTTCCGCATTGCCTTTAGTACCAACTCTTTTTTGTCTGTTATCTTTCATCACCTCCTTTTTTGTTTTTTACCAGTTTTCTGCATGCACCTCAAAGTGTGCCTGTGGATGATCGCAGGCCGGACATACCTTCGGCGCCTCTTCAGCATCGTGAAGGTATCCGCAATTCCTACATCGCCACACAACTTTCTCATCCCGATTAAAGACCCTTCCTGTCTTTATGTTCGCAGCCACTGCGCGGTACCGCCTTTCATGCTGCCTTTCTGAAATTGCAATGGCCGTAAAGCAGGAGGCTATCTCATCGAGGCCTTCATCCATGGCTACCCTGGCAAATTCAGGATACATTTCGGTATGTTCATGATTCTCTCCTGCTGCCGCGGCCAAGAGATTTTCGAGCGTGGAGCCAATCTTTCCCGCAGGGAAGCTCGCAGATATCTCTACCTCGCCACCCTCTAAGAATTTAAAAATCCTCTTTGCATGTTCTTTTTCATGATTGGCTGTCTCTTCAAAGATATAAGCTATTTGCACATAGCCATCCTTCTTTGCCTGAGAGGAAAAATAGGTATATCGGTTCCTCGCCTGCGATTCCCCAGCAAATGCCGCAAGGAGATTTTTCTCTGTCTTTGTGCCTTTGATACTTTTCATAACTTGCCATCCTCCTGTATGATTGAATTATTAGTGTAACTACCTGAGTAGTTACCTTTAGACCCTCCTTGACGGTGTCAAAAAGTGTAACTTTGTCATCTATGAGCAGGTACTTTCTTTGCATTTAGGGCATATGCCCCAAAACTCTAAGGTATGGCCAACAATATCGTAGTCACTCCTATTTTTTGCTATCCTCTCGATTTCCTGATGAGATTCAAGAGTGACATCCTTGACTTTTCCACAACAGATACACCGGATGTGGTAATGATTTTGTGCCCGTCCATCAAATCGATTTGGACCTCCTTCTATCGCAAGTTTGAGAATCAGGCCCTGAGAGGCAAGATGCTCAAGGTTTCTATAAATAGTTCCGATGCTTATTCTGGGAATACTCTTCCTGGCCATGCCATAAATCTCATCAGCAGTGGGATGAGTGTCCACCTTTCTGAGTTCCTCTAAAATCACCTTTCGCTGTTTTGTTGTCCTGTATTTGGTATTTGTGCTAACCATAATCAGTTCTTTTAACATTAATAATAACTATTCTTAATAATACCAAGGCCTGAACTAAATGTCAAGTAAAAATTTGGGGATAATTTATAAAATAAGGCTCAAAGCCTTCCTGATCGGATAATCGAGATGATAAGCCAGATTCCTAAGAGGAACGCAAATGCAAAGCCGAATACACCAGGAATAGAAATGCCAAAAGCAGTAGGGCCAACGCCTGCAGCATACAATACGGCAGAACCCATGATTATTGCACTCACAACCATGGCAAAGGCAATTCTGTTGCTCGCCTTATCCATATCTTTTATAAAATCAGGGAGGTTAACATGATACATCTTCATCTGCAGATCATCTTTAAGTGTCTTTTTAATTATCTGTTTCAACTGTTTCGGTAGAAGGAATGCAAAATCACTAATCTCCATTATATTCTTTTTGGCCTTCTCATAAAGCCTCGGCGGGCTGATTCTACTCTCAATTATCATAGCAGCATAGGGTCCTGAAGCAGCAACAATGTCAAAATCCGGGTCGAGCTGCCGCCCAAAACTCTCCAGAATAAGCAAAGATTTGTTAACCAATAAAAGATCCGGCGGCATCGTTAGATTATGTTTTATCGCTAACTGGGTAATTGCATCCAGATATTGGGCAAGCTTTACCTCCTGAAGTGGAAGTCCGTAAAGGGGCTCCAAGAGATCCTGGAGGTCCTCTTTGAGGTCTTCTCTAACTGTATCAGGGCCTGCTTTATCAGAAATTATGCCGAGATCAACATACAGATCTGCGAGACGGTCAAAGTCCTTCTCTATAAGCGCCATGAATGTGTCTGCCATCGTCTCTTTAAGCTTATCAGAGACCCTTCCGACGATGCCAAAGTCTAAAAAGGCAACTGCACCTGTAGACATAACTAAAATATTTCCCGGGTGGGGGTCTGCATGAAAAAAACCATCTGTGAGTATCTGTTTAAAATATGCATCCACAATTGTTCTTCCGATTCTCTTTCTGTCTAATCCAAATGCATCTATCGCCTTTATATCATCAACCCGGACACCTTTTATCGTTTCCATCACAAGCACCCTTTCGGTGGTAAACTCGGTATATACTTTTGGTATATATATATCCGGATTATATTCAAAATTATTCTTGAACCTGTAACAATTCTTTGCCTCTCTAGTGAAATCTAACTCTTTTCTGACCGTTTTTGAAAACTCATCGACTATACTCATCGGGTTAAAAAACCTACTCTCGGGCACATATTTATCGAGGAGCCGAGCAATGCCAGAAAGGATGCTTATATCAGATTCTATCTGCTCTTTAATACCGGGTCTCTGCACCTTAACAACAACATCAGACCCATCTATGAGAGTTGCCATGTGACTCTGGGCAATAGATGCGGCAGCAAGAGGGGCTTTGTCGAACTGCTTGAATGCTTTATCTGCAGGCAGTTTGAGCTCCTCTTCAATTATACTTTCAACTTCTTTTGTCGAAAAGGGAGGGACTTCGTCCCGAAGCTTTTTGAATTCATTGGCGTATCGTGGGGTAACTAGATCAGGCCTTGAGGAGAGCAATTGAGCAAACTTTATAAATGAAGGTCCAAGCTCCCCAAAGGCTACTCTGAGCCTCTCTGGAATCGTCGGTCCTCTAAGGGCAAGAGGCGCCCACCTTCCAAAAGACCTCAACCTCTTTTTGAAAGGAATATACCTGCCGAGTTGAATTTGATCAATTATCTGCCCAAAACCATGCCTGAGAAATACATTTATTATCTGTTGTAGTCTTCTGGCTGTCTTATATGTCCTTGATATCCCTAAAATGCTCACAGACCACTGCGCTCACTCTATTATGTTCAGGTGGCCAGGTCTTGACCCCTGGATATAAATTCATAGATTGCCGGCGCAGTTCTTATCTGTCCGGACGTAAACGGAGATTCATAGGATTTCTTCTTTTTCCTCTAATTTTTTAACCCTTGCAGAGAGATACTGAATTTCTCTATTCAGAGTCTCTATATCTTCCCTGGTAGGGATGCTCGTCTTTTCGATGGTCTTTGTCACAACTTCAGAAATGCTCTTGCTAAATTCAGATGTGCTTTTGTCTGCTTTGTCGGTCCATTCCTTAACCAACCTTGCACCCTGTGATTCGCTTACTTCACCCCTCTTAACCAGATCATCGATAAATTCCCTAACCTTCTCCTGCGCCCCAAGACTTGCCAGCATAGTGTTTCTAATTACATCAAAAATTGTCATAAAAACCTCCGTTTAGTTATTTAACTTCTCAGTCTTCCTTGCAATACTATATACCAATTCAATCGCCCTATCCAGTTTTTCTATCTCCTTTGTTCCACCTTGTGCCATTTCAGCCTTTCCCCCCCCACTACCGCCCGCCATGGCCGTGACCTTTTTTAGTATCTCAGAGGCGCTAAAATCCCTTGCAAGATCCTTTGTGACCATCGCCACCAAGGATGCCTGCCCATCCATTGCAGATGCCAGAAGGACTATACCAGAGCCAAGTCTGTCTCTGATATTATCAGCAAGAACCCGCAGGTCTTTTTGTTCAAGACCATCTACGCGGCAAGATAAGACCTTAATGCCATTAATCTCTTCTGCCTCTTTGGCAAGAGCGGATGAACTCTGGGAGGCGATCTTTGACTTTAACGACTCTATTTCCCTGCCCAGCTCTTTCATATCACCAAGTAATTTCTCGACCCTGTCAGAAGGGCTGTCAGTCTTAAGGCTCTCTGATATCTTGTCTAATTCATCGCTTCTCTGTCTGAGATAATCAAAGGCAGCCTTTCCTGTAATCGCCTCGACTCTCCTCGTCCCTGAGGCAATACTCTCCTCTGAGATTATACAAAAAAGTCCAATGTCACCTGTTGCCCTGCAATGAGTCCCGCCACAGAGTTCAGCACTAAACCCTTGAACTCTCACAACTCTGACCTTTTCCCCATATTTTTCACCAAATATGGCTACCACCCCTGATTTAAGGGCATCATCTATATCCACAATCTCTGTCTCGACCTGAATGTTGTCAAGCACCCTCTCATTTACCATATTTTCAATAGATTCAATATCTTCTTTGTCGAGACGACAGAAATGGGTGAAATCAAATCGTATTCTTTCAGGACAAATAAAGGAGCCTGCCTGTTTAACATGTCCTCCCAAGATTGCCCTCATAGCAGCATGCATTAGGTGGGTTGCTGTGTGATTCCTTGCTATGGACATCCTTTTGTCTTTGCTCACAATACATTTTACCCTGTCCCATACCTTAAAGGCTCCACTTTTAACCTTTATACTATGGGCATGCAATCCGACCACTCTCTTTGTATCGATCACCTCTGCCTCTGATAAGACCTCTTCCACCGAATTATGAATCCCGTATCCTGAATCCTGTGCCCCGAAAATTGCCCCAACATCACCAGCCTGACCACCCGTTTCCCCATAAAATGGTGTCTTGTCAAGGAACAGTTCAATCTCTTCCTCTTTAGATTCATTGGCAGTTGTTTCAGTAACTACATTGCCACCCTTGATTATTGCTTTAATAACAGACTCCGACTCTAATGTCTCATGCCCGATAAATACTGTCTCCCCTATCTCTGATAAAAGTTCTTTATATATAGATGCAATAGCTTCATCTTCGCCAACCCACGATGCCCTTGCCCTTTTCCTCTGTATTTCCATCTCCCGATGAAAACCATCTTCATCAATAAGCAGGTCATTGTCCATAGCGATGTCCCTTGCCATATCCATGGGAAATCCAGATGTGTCATATAACCTGAACAATTCACTGCCAGGGATAATACTTTCTCCCTTTTTCTTCAGTTCATCGATCACGCCATCGAGGATTCTCATGCCTTGCTCAAGTGTTCTTATAAACTGCTCTTCTTCGAGAGTTAAAACCCTTAATGCCCTCTCTTTTTCGTAAGCCAGCTCCGGATAACTATCTCGCATCCCCTCTACAGCAGTGTTTATCAATTTGCATAAAACAACTCCCTCGAGGCCAAGCAGCCTTGCATGTCTCGATGCCCTTCTTATAATTCGCCTGATTACATATCCCCTGCCCTCATTGGAAGGCATTAATCCCTCGGACAATAAAAAGGCTATTGCCCTTAGATGATCTGCTATTACCCTTATTGATATATCAGTCTTGGCGTCTTTCCCGTATACCGCTCCAGATAGAGATTCTACTGCCGATATAATTGGGGCAAAGATGTCTGTTTCATAGCTGTCTCTTTTGCCCTGCAATACCGCCGTTAACCTCTCGAGCCCCATGCCTGTATCAACACCCGGTCTTTGGAGCGGGGTGAGACTACCTGAGCTATCTCGATTAAACTGCATAAACACAAGATTCCATAGCTCAAAATATCTATCGCAGTCACACCCGACACGGCAATCGGATTTGCCACATCCCGCATCCTCCCCCTGATCAAGGATTATCTCTGAACATGGACCGCAAGGACCTGTATCCCCCATTTGCCAGAAATTATCCTTTTCACCAAGCTTAACAATCCTGCCAGTCGGTATTCCCATAAGCTCCTGCCACAACTCCGCCGCTTCGCCATCATCTTCATAAACCGAGACCCATAATTTTTCCTTTGGCAGTTCATACCATTTTGTAAGAAGTTCTCCTGCAAACAGTATGGCATCTTTCTTAAAATAATCCCCAAAGGAAAAGTTACCGAGCATCTCAAAAAAGGTATGGTGCCTTGTGGTATGCCCTACATTTTCGAGGTCGCTATGTTTTCCACCTGCCCGCAAGCTTTTCTGGCAGGATACCGCCCTCTTATAAGGTCTCTCTTCTTTTCCCAAAAAGACCGGTTTGAATTGAACCATACCAGCATTGGTAAATAGAAGTGTAGGGTCATGCAGAGGTATCAGGGATGAGCTCTTGATTATTTCATGCCCTTTAGATCTGAAAAATTCTAAAAATGAGTCCCTTATTCCCGAGCTTTTCATCTTCTCCTGTTCTCTATCTCTTACCACACCTATTTCTTTGCTACTCTCTATCTAAATATTCCTGGCTCTGTGCTGATAATATGTGTCACTTTTCCGTCAGTAAAAGTAAGCCTTGTCTCAAAAATCCCAAATGCTGTTGAGTATATCCACTCTTTTCTTGATTTTCCGTCTTTAGGCTCAAGGATCTCTACGAAATGAGGACCACCCCATGCAAGCCTTACCTGCCGAGGCGTCATGTTAAGTGCAACCTCACCTTTAATTATTCGCTCCTGCACCTCGGCATGATAGCCCCTTATCTCCTCATGAGTGAACCTTACTGAAGTGGCACAACCTCCAAGAAGCAACACTACCATAAATAAAACTGTACAAAGGCCCTTGACTAACACTATTTTTGCTCCTCCTTTCTTGCTGCTGCCTTTAAACCATAAGCTTCTAATATTCTGTGCTCTATCTCGGATGCAAGGAGAGGATTGTTTTTCAGGTATTCCTTGGCATTCTCTCTTCCCTGTCCTATCTTGTTGTCGCCATAGCTGTACCATGCACCAGCTCTTTCGATAATCTTCTTGTAAGTTCCAAGATCTATAATCTCGCCAACTCTTGATACGCCTTCATCGAAGTATATATCAAACTCAGCCTGTTTAAATGGCGGTGCAGTCTTGTTTTTGACCATCTTAACCCTGATCCTTCCACCGATAACATCCTGATCATTTTTAATAGTCTCTATCTTTCTGATGTCAAGCCTCATAGAAGAATAAAACTTCAGGGCGGTTCCACCAGGGGTAGTCTCGGGATTTCCAAACATAACGCCTATCTTCATCCTTATCTGGTTAATAAAGACCACAGTAGTCAGCGATTTCGATATGGCTGCGGTAAGTTTCCTTAATGCCTGACTCATGAGCCTTGCCTGAAGCCCTGGGAGTGAGTCACCCATCTCTCCTTCTATTTCTGCCCTTGGAACCAGAGCAGCTACAGAATCTATCGTAATTATATCGACAGCACCGCTTCTGACAAGCGCTTCTGTCATCTCAAGTGCCTGCTCCCCGGTGTCGGGCTGAGCCACTAACAGTTCTTCAACGTTTACACCTATCCTTGCCGCATAGTCCATATCCAGCGCATGTTCGGCATCTATGAATGCAGCAATCCCTCCCATCTTCTGTGCTTGTGCTATAGCATTTAAGGCGAGAGTTGTCTTCCCTGATGCCTCAGGTCCATATATCTCGATAACCCTTCCCCTCGGCAACCCCCCAATTCCTGTCGCAATGTCAAGGGATAATGAACCTGTTGGTATTGCCTGCATACCTTCGGTGACCGCGCCAGCTCCAAGTTTCATTATTGCCCCTTTCCCAAAATTCTTCTCAATCTGAGAAATGGCCATCTCCAGTGCCTTGGTCTTATCCACCTATTGTTTTACCTCCGCGACTATTTTTTTGTTTTGCTGCTTTATCTTCGCCCATATTATATACCAGTGCAGAGACTTGATAAAAGTAAGATTAGTTTATTGGGAAGCGATATTAAATTTTCCTGGTATAATACTTAATATGATAGACTTAGACACCTTGAGCTTTGCATGCCCTCTTTTTATGGCGGAGAGGCAGGGATTCGAACCCTGGGTGAGGTTTTATACCCACAACCGCTTAGCAGGCGGCTGCCTTAAGCCAGCTCGGCCACCTCTCCATCTAAACTCGTATGATTATAATATCAATTCGAATGCAATATTGTAAAGTAGAGAAAGATGCTACTCTTACAGCCTGTGAGAGAATTAAGGATAGATGAAGATTAAGCGGATAGAGTTAATCGGATTTAAATCATTTGCAGACAGGACATTATTCCCTCTTCACGATGGGATAACCTGTGTAGTAGGTCCCAATGGCTGTGGGAAGAGCAATATAGTTGATGCCTTCAGGTGGGTGCTCGGAGAGCAGAGCGCAAAGAGCCTGCGTGGTGTGAAGATGGAGGAAGTGATATTTCAGGGTTCCGCAGTAAAGAGACAAAGTGTGATGGCGGATGTTACTTTGATACTTTCACGGCCGGGTTAATATGTCTCAAAAGGCAATTCAGAAAATGGCAAGGAGTTATTTGCAGGCGGCACTTCTGATGAGCTCACCGTTACGCGCAGGTTGTACAGATCGGGCGAGAGCGAATATTTATTGAATAAGAGTCTCTGCAGGCTTAAAGACATCAGAGATATATTTTTTGATGCAGGCCTTGGTGCCAGGGGCTATTCCATATTAGATGCAGGGAAGATTGCAGAGATAATAAATGCAAGGCCCCAGGAAAGGAGATTCCTAATAGAAGAAGTAGCGGGTGTTATGAAATATAAAATTAAAAAGGCAGAGGCAGTCTCTAAAATTGAGTCGTCGAAGCAAAACCTACAGCGCATAAATGACATTATGTATGAAGTAAAGAGACAGATAAACAATCTCGGCCGGCAGGCCAAAAAGGCAGAGAGATATGAGCAGATGATGGAGGAACTTAATACCATCGAGGTCAGGATTGCAAAAAGAGGACATAAAGGACTCAACAGTATTTTGAATTCAGTGATGGCAGATATTGATAGGCTAAAGGATGTCGATTCTGCAAAAAGGGCAGAACTATCAACATTAGAAAACCATGTAGCAACAAAGAGACTTGAGGTTGCTGATTCAAAAAGGGTATTTTCAGAAATAGAAGACAGACTACATGGAAAAGAAAAGTCCATCTCTGATACCGAAAGGCAGATAGCTGTGTTAAAGGCAAATATAGAGAATAAGGAGGTGGATATATCCCGCCTTGCATCTCAGCAAGACGATATCGAGGCAGAGAAGGAAAAACTGACAAAGGTGGTGGCAGATCTCGATGATGCTGAAGCTGCCATGCGCTCCGGAATGGCAGGCGTTTCATCGGAATTGGAAGAGAAAAAAGAGATGGCATTAGACTTAAAAATGATGCTTGATGATAGGGAATTAGATATCGACAACAAACGAAGAGACTTGTTTAAGACATCCGAGAAACTCAGCAATAAAGGGGATGAATTTCACAAGCTGCAATCTTCGTACGAGACACTGAAATACAGGGAATCCATCTCTAAAGGAGACATAAATAATATCAAAAGGGGCATTGAGGGCATCGAAAAGGCCGTCAAAGAGTCTGAAGATTTCATTAAAAACAAGACTAATGAGCATTTAAGGCTTCAGCCTGAAAGGGAGGCACTAAAATCAGAGGTAGAACGGCTACGAGGGGATATCGAGAATAAAAAGATGTCACTCTCTGAGAAAAAAGAAGACCTTGCCTCGAACATGTCACGCCTTAACTCACTGAAAGAGTTAATTATCGAGAGCCCTTTAGCGGATTTGCTGGAAGGGAGCAGCAATCAGGGATATACGGCGCTTTCAGATGTTATTGCCGTCGATAAAGGTTTTGAAGTAGCAGTCGAGGCTACCCTTTCAGAAAAGATCAACTCTTTGGTGATAGATAAATTGGAAGATGTTATTTCGACAATAAAGATCATCAGAGAAAGAGCGATAGAAAGGACGACTATATTTTTTACACAGGACACGGGATACAGGATGAAGGATATAGAATACAGGATGCAGGGGGTGTTACAGAAGGCGATATTGTTGGGAGGGCATCGGATTTCATAAGTTTCCAGCCGGGCGCTGCCCAAATAATTAAGGGCAATATACTGCAAAACACCTATATCGTAAAAGACTTGCAGGTCGCTATCAATATCCTTTTTGCTAATCCACCTGTTTGCCGTGCCCATACTTCATCAATAAACCTTGTCACGCTTGAGGGTGAGGTAATAAATAGTGATGGCTGGATATCCGCAGGAAAGACAAGAGAGATACTGAAAAGGAGACGGGAGGCAACAGACCTCCAGGAGACTATAGACAGACAGCAAACAGGGATAAGAGGCATAAATGATGAACTAAATACCACTGTTAATGACTTAATAATTAATAAAGAGTCATTAAAAGATATCGAAAAGAGACTCCTCGAGGCAGAAAAGGATATATCCCTTTCAGATCACACCCTGAAGAGCCAGAAGGATGAGCTTAATAGGAAAGTTAGGAGGCTCTTTTTTAGAGGCCGAAATTTCTACTATCTCTTAGGAAAAGGGAGCTATCGAAGACCTTTTAGAATTAAAGGCAAGAGAGATTGATGATCTTGAAGCAGAGAAAACAGGGTTAATGATGAGATAACAGTAATACAGCAATCCCTGGTAGAGACGAAGGCAGAATACGAAGAGGTAAGGACGGATCTTACAGATATGAAGCTTGCTGTCACTTCATATCGTGAAAAGATGGACGCCCTGAACAGAGAAAGAGATGGCATAAATAATATGGCTGCCGAAGTAGAAAATAAGAAGGAGTTGGTTGCAAAGGAAATTTTAGTAGCAAGAGAAAGAAGGGTGGAATTTTCCCTGAAATTGCGGAGGCTTGAAGAAGATATAAAGATTCTTATTACCGAGACCGATAAGATAAGAGGGGGAGGAATATCTTACGCGAGGCGATTAATTCAGAAAGTCAAGAGCTGATATCTAAGGGCAACAGCATTAATGAGATCAGGACAGAGATAGACCTGATCGGGCAGCGACTTGCAGATTCAAATTCAAAGGCCTTAGAGAATAAGCTCAGGATAGAGCATATCGAAAAATCCGTTATGCAGAAACACGGACTTGATATAAAGGAGGAGATCACAAGAGATATGGATTTCGATGTAGCATTTAGTCCCTCAGAAGATGAAAAAGGAATTAACGAACTAAATGAAAAAGCAAGAGAACTCGGAACAGTAAACCCTGGCGCAATAGAGGAATACGAAGAACTCAAAGATCGCCATGATTTTCTGATAAAACATCAAAGGGATTTAACCATCTCTATCACTGAGCTTGAAGAGGCAATAAGCAGGATGAATATCGCGACTAAAAGGAGGCTCCGTGAGGCTTATACCTTACTCAGGACAAAATTCTCGGAGGTCTTTGCCACGCTCTTTGGTGGCGGTGGAAAGGCAGATATCATTCTTACGGATAAAGAAAATATTCTGGAGTCTGGATTAGAGATAATAGCCCAGTTGCCGGGGAAAAGGCTCCAGAATTTAAACCTCCTCTCAGGCGGGGAGAAGGCCCTCACATCCCTCGCCATTTTATTTGCGGGGTTTCTGGTGAGGCCAGGCCCGCTATGTATCCTTGACGAGGTGGATGCACCTCTGGATGAACCGAACACAGCAAGGTTTGGACAGATGATAAGAGGGCTTTCAAATGAAACACAATTCATAATAATTACCCATAGGAGGGCAACGATGGAGATTGCTGACTACATCTATGGCATCACAATGGAGGAGCCGGGCGTGTCAAAGGTAGTCTCCGTGCGGTTTAGCGAGGCTAAGGCTTAGAGGCTATGATTAATCTAAAGATTGCAAACATCGAAAGCGGATCACTCACATTAGAAAGACCACTCGGAAAGGCCATACCGCTCAAGATTGGCGAGATTGTGAGGGCAGAGGTGATGAATATCCTTCCCTCAGGTAGTATAGCCTTAAAGATAAAGGGTGAACTTATTACTGCAAGGTCGGCCCAGGGAGTCTCCTTAGAGAAAGGGGCATCGGCATTTCTAAAGATAACAGGACAGTCAATCGGGAGTGGAAAAGTAGGGCTGCAATTTATGGGCTATGTCGACGGCAATACGGCGACATCGTCTCCTGGCCTCAAGGAGGTCGCCACTTCAAAGCTCATTCAGGAATTAGTAAACAGCCTTTCTGCCAAAAAGACCGACAATGCCAACCTTCAGAACCTTATCGCAGAATTATTAAAGGCATTGCCTTCTGATGTTAACTCCATGTCAAAGGAGGTAAGAACTCAACTGCAGACTCTTCTACAGTTACTACAGTTAAGCCTTAAGGTGACAGGGCAGAGCATTCAGTCGAGGCTTGATGCCTTTGTGAATCAGCTTCCTGCTGAGATAAGAGGTCACATCGTTGTGGAAAATTTTAAAAGAGACTTAATGATCAATATAGAGAGGCTTTTAGATGCACCGCTTAAGCATGCCCTTCGGGATACTGGTATTGCCCTCGAGGCGAAACTAAAGACAATTGCTAAACTGCTTCAGTCTCAAACAGATCCAGATGTATCGGCCATAAAGAACGATTTAAAGGCAGGACTCCTGCAATTGAAGCAGCTTTTTCGAGACCTGCCAGTACTAAAAATGGACAATGCCGTTAAACTTATTGATGTCCTAGTCAGAGACATCGAGACCTTTCAACTGCTTTCAAGACTAACTGATTCATTTTATACATTTCTTCCTCTCAATTGGAAGGGATTAAAAGGCGGCGAGATAGCATTTAGGGAAGGCAGTGGAGATACAAAGAGTATAGAGCGTTCTTGCAAGATAGAACTTGATCTCGAAAAATACGGAAAACTCACAATCATAATCTTCATGCACAACAAGGAATTCTTTGTATCTTTCAAGGCTGAAGACCCTCTTCTTCAAACCATCCTGAATGCCCACATAGATGAGTTAAGTGACGCATTCATTGCTAAGGAATTAAACCTCAAGTCAGTCAACATTCTGAGTATTAATGATACCTTTACGGAATCCTTAGAAAGACTCGAATCCTCTGAAAGAATAATAAATATTAAGGCATAGGGAAATGGCGAATAAACGCAAAAGGGCAGCAGCTTTAAGATACAGGCCAGAAATAGACCTTGCGCCCACTGTTGTAGCAAAGGGGAGCGGCAATATTGCAGAAAAGATATTGCAGATAGCAAAGGAGCACAACATACCACTCAGAGAAGATCCTCAACTCGTAGAGGTGCTTTCGGCCATTGACCTGCACCAAAATATCCCGCCTGAACTATACAAGGCGGTTGCAGAGGTGCTCGCCTTTGTGTATCGAGTTACAAAACAGGATTCTTAAAGGGTAGTACCTCAGTGCCTCCACCTCTTTACTTCCACCGGGGTCTGGGACCATTTGGTGGGGTAAGGTTTTGAAATATGTAACTAAAAAATCATAAAAAATTTGTCTTGACAAATGGGTCCACCTTAGGCTATTGTTTGTGGTATTGTCTGGGGGTAGTGAGGCCTTGGTGCCTTTCTTTCACCTTAACCTGCTATTGGCTCCGGGCGTTGGTTATGCCAACGGAGAGGCACTACGTTTGCGGTTAACCGCAAACGTAGTGCAGGACTATTCATTGTGGCTATCATTGCCGTGGTGATAAGCTGCCTGATTAGTATTATTTCCTTGTCGTGGCTTTGTTTTAGGCTTTTTGACCTACTATCCCTGACGCAGGATATTTTTGTCGCCGTTAGTCGTTTGCGCTAAAGTTTTCCAGATAGATTAGCCCGCTTGACGCCTAAGACGATTTACATCCACCTTATCATAATATAGGAGATAATTATGACACCAGCTAGCGCAATCGAATGGGACATCATAGAGTATGTAATTTTTTGAGGCCTCTTTGCCCTTGCACTCGGACTCTTTCTCCGTAGGATACACCTTCTTGGGCGTTATTTGCTTCTAGGGAAGGAAGATAAGAAGTTCACTAACATAGCGAAGCGGATATCGATAGCCCTAGTTCATGTAGTCGGGCAATGGGGTCAATTTAAAAATATGTCTGTCAGTAACCGTGCTGGCTTAGGGCATGCCTTCATAGCCTGGGGTTTTCTCGTCTTTGTCGTCTACTATTTGCTGTTCATAATCACCGCCACTGGCTTTGGTATCTCTGAGATGATGAAGGATAATCTATTCTTCTTTTACTATTCATGGGTTATGGACATAGTTGCTCCCCTCGTGATTATAGGTGCCGCATGGGGCATTATTCGTAGGTATATTGTGAAACCACCGAGGCTAAAAGGGGAGCAGACCCTTGAAGCGATGGTTATTTTGGTCTCGGTTCTTGTCCATCCGGTAACCCACCTGCTTAAAGGAGGAACTAATATCGCTCTTGGCCTTCCTCCTGCTGGTATAGCTCCTACCCTACCTCCGATAAGCTCAGCATTGAGCGCTCTCTTCGACGGCTTCACCCTACATTCACTACAGGTGGCACATGCCGTCTTCTTTTGGGTGCACTGGGGTGTCGTCCTGTTTGTCTTAGTCTATATCGGTTACTCCAGATATCTGCACATGGTAGCCTCTCCGCTTAATGTCCTGCTATAGTCTTCACCTCCAAAAGGGGCTTTGAGCCCGATAGACTTGGAAACAGCGGAGACCTTCGGTGTTTCCAAAATAACTGATTTTACCCGAAAGCAGCTACTAGACCTCTACTCTTGTGTTGCGTGCGGTCGCTGTCAGGAGAACTGTCCGGCGTACACAAGTGGCAAGCCACTTAACCCCAAGAAGTTGATTCAAGACCTCAAGAAGCATCTATTAGAAGTAGGTCCCGAACTACTCAAGGTCAGTAGCAAGGTAGAAGCTTCTCCTGCCGATCTCGGCAAAATGATAGCCGGCGAAGTGGTGACTGAAGATGAAATCTGGGACTGCACCACCTGCCGTGCCTGCCAGGAGGTGTGCCCCGTCTGTAATGAGCACATTGATAAAATTATTGACTTGAGGCGAAACTTGGCGTTGGAGCAGGCGTCTATTCCTGAGACGGCTGAGGGGGCGTTGCGGAGCATTGAAGCCAGGGGGCACCCCTGGCGGGGGACCACTGCCACCAGAATCGATTGGGCTGATGGGCTCGATATTAAGACTTTGGCTGAAAATGACAATATAGATATTCTATATTGGGTTGGGTGCACAGGGGCGATGGAGGATAGAAGTATGAAGGTGGCTCAGGCTATGGGTAAGCTTTTAAAGCTCGCCAATATTAAATTTGGCATCCTGGGGGCAGAGGAAAGCTGCTGCGGTGAGCCAGCTCGTCGCCTGGGTAATGAGTACCTCTTCCAGATTCAGGCTCAAAAAAATATTGAGCTGCTGAAGGGCTATAATGTGAACAAAATAGTTACTGCCTGCCCGCATTGCTATAACACAATAAAGAATGAATACTCCCAGTTTGGTGGAGAGTTTGAGGTTGTTCACCACACCGAGTTTATTGCCGATTTGCTGCAGGGAGGTAAGCTAAGAACTATCGAGGGGAGTGGTAGAGTAGTAACCTATCAAGATTCCTGCTATTTGGGGAGATATAATGATATTTATCAACCACCGAGGCAGATTTTAAATAGTATGCCCGGTGTTACCCTGGTTGAGATGGAGCAAAACCGGAAGAGAGGCTTCTGCTGTGGTGGTGGCGGCGGTCATATGTGGCTGGAAAGACGTATTGGCCGTAAAATTAATGAGCTGCGTGCCGAGCAGGCAATTGAGACCAAAGCTCAAATTATAGCTACTGCCTGTCCCTTCTGCCTCCAGATGTTTGAGGATGGGATAAAGACAAAAGTAGTGGAAGAATCGTTTAAAGTTATGGATATCGCTGAACTGGTAATAACCTCAGCAATGTGTCACCCGTCTTCTGATTCGACGCAGCCTCAGACAAGCGAAAAATGAAACCTACATGTGCTTTCAGCACATGTAGGTTTCATAAGTAACTATTCCGGTAGATAGAACTCAGGATTCAGAATAGAATCTTGGCAGGGTTCGTTCCCCGAACGAACCGTTTTATTAATTTCGGCCCATTTTCAGCCCGTTCGGGAAACGAGCCCTACACTTGAACCATCACTGAATACCTGAGCAGTTACGAATTTCTTTATGTTAGGGGACATCCTAATTTTTGTGTGGATTTTTATATGAGGCAATGATATAATTTCATATAGGTTTTTGATGAGGCAATTCGCGGACTATCATCCATGAGCTATAATTTATTAATCTATCGACATAGTAACTACTCATGTTCACGGTTCAGGGGTTCACGGTTCAAGGTTGAAAAACGATTAAAATTAAACAG
>JAJOKM010000167.1 GCA_021129835.1 Thermodesulfovibrionales bacterium
CGACTTTTTATGAGTTTGTCGTATATAATATTGTTAGCCCAGCAGAAATGATTGAATTCAGATCAACGACTAGCTTTGAAAGAGGAATAATCTATAAACTCCTTTGTGAAAGTTATGCTGGCCTTCTGGAATCAAAGCCGAGATTTGCAGATGAATATAAGACAGATTGGAAGAAAGCTGATGATGATACCTTTGACAATCCAGATACAATTGGACGATGTGTATTGATCAGCATAATCAATGGTGAACCAATTGGGTCGGTGTCTTGGGATCCACGTAGGATACCGAAAGAAGGCGTGATAGGGCAAAATTGCATTTTACCGCCCTGGCGTGGAAAAGGCTATGGGAAGCAACAAATCCAAAAGGTGCTGTCAATATTCAGGTCTAGAGGTACTAAATTAATTAAGGTGAGCACAGACAATCATCCGTTCTTTATACCCGCTCAGAAGACATACCTTTCATGCGGTTTTAAAGAAGTTGGACGAAGCCATGTGAATTCATATGGTGGTTTAGAGTTGATACATTATGAATACAAGGGTTAATACATAATAAAGTCTATGTAGAAGGGGAGGTGATACTATGCGTTCGGCAAAAGAACAGATGAGCAAAATCATTCAAGAACAGCCTGATGATAGCTCCTACGATGAAGTTCTTCGTGAGTTAGCCTTCGCTCGAATGGTTGAGCGGGGCTTGGAGGACTCTGATGCAAAGAGGGCGATCAGCAATGAGGAGATGAAACATAGGATTAGAACATGGGGAAAATAAACTGGACTGAGGAAGCGGAACGATGGCTCAGGGATATCCACGACTACATAGCTCGGGATAGCTCAGAATCAGCAGTTCGGGTAGTTGAGACTATCTACGAAAAAGCGCAATTGTTAGGTCGGTTTCCAGAGATAGGCCATAGGTACGATAAAATTGCAGACCGCCATGTTCGTACTCTGCTATACGGGCATTACAGGATTGCGTATCTCATCAAGTCTGATGGAAACATAGACATTTTGGGTGTCTTTCACGGAGCCCTTGATATAGATCGCTACCTCTATTGATAAAAATATTGGGCTAACAATGCGCTGCACCTAACGGAGATCCCGCTGACGCTCCATCTCCGTAGATGAGCTTGGCCATCAACCTCCGGAAAATAGAGATAGAAAATGGCTTTGTTTATAAATTCTTTCCCATCAAAGGTGGGGGGGGAATTGCCAACTTGAAATGAAAAAAAAGCATATTATTGATAGGATGTGGGACATTTTTTCATCTCTATCCCTTTCTATCGCAGTCTTTGCAATTATAGCAATCACATCTGTCATCGGCTCTGTCATTAAGCAGCGAGCAGCGCCAGAACAAAACATAGAGATATTAGCAGGGTTTTTTGGTGAATTCCTTGCGCCTGCTGTCTTTGGGATACTCGATACACTCGGCTTTACAGATATGTTTCAGTCCTGGTGGTTTATAGCCCTTCTCTGTATCTTTGCAGCTAATCTCATTGTCTGCTCTATAAATAGGCTACCAGGGATATGGGAATGGATGAAAAGCCCTATAAGGCCTCTTTTGCCTGAGCATTTTAGTTTGGCAGAGATTAAAAAAGAGTTGGTCTTTAAAGCAGGAGTTGATAAGGATAGTGAATCAATAAAGACTGCTTTAAAGGGTCTTGGCTTTAAGGCAAATGTTCATCAAGGAGACAGCGGGCTACAGGTTTATGCAGAAAAAGGCAGATACAGCAGAGTCGGGGTATATATAGCGCATCTGAGTATTGTTTTGATACTCACCGGTGCAGCAATCGGGTCGCTCTGGGCAGTTGAAGGGATTATGGTCTTGATGGAAGGCAAGAGTTCTGGGGTTATAGTTACCCAAGAGGGCGAGGAGGTACAACTCGGATTCGAGATAAAATGTATAGACTTTGAGGCCACTTTTTTTGAAAGATCAGACATCGCAAAATCCTATACCAGTTGGGTTACGCTAAGCCAAAACGGCAGCCCTATTCAAATAAATGGCGACGAGATAATAGCGATAAATGTTAATGCCCCGTTGAGATTCAGAGGCATTACATTTCTCCAGGCAGGTCACGGCTTTATTCCGCATGTTGACTCCTTGTTTAAATTCAGAGTGATACCAAATGATGGCAAGGCCAAAGATGTAAGCCTTAAATTCGAAGAGTCATTTGCAGTTTTAGGTGCGGATATAATAGGAAGGGTCATCGATTTTAGCCCTGCCCTGGCAATAGACAGTAAAGGGAGGGTATTTACTTACGCAGACGCGATGAAAAATCCTGCAGCGCTCGTCGAGTTTACAAAAAACGGGGTATTAAAATACCGCAGATGGATATTGAAGAGAGATCCAATGTCGTGGCAGATCCCTGATGGTATCGTTGAGTTTAGAGGCCTTTGGGGTGCCCAGTATACAGTTTTATTAGCGAGGAAAGACCCTGGCATCTGGCTTATATATCTTGGATGTTTGATGGCGGGGATCGGGCTTTATATAGCATTCTTTGTAAGTCACCGAAGAATATGGATCAGGCGCAGAGACAAAGAGGGCAGCACAGAGATTACCATTGCTGCATCTACAAATAAAAACATAACAGACTTTGAGCGGAAAATAGAGAGGTTAACAAAGGGAATTTCGTATGGATAGCACATTTTTCTTTGGCATAGCGGGTATTGCATATATCATTGCGATGGTGACATATATAGCGTACCTTGTCTTCAAGAAACCAGTCATTGGTGTCATCGCCACGACAATAACATTTACTGGTTTTCTATCTCAAACAATAGCTTTTTTGAGTCGATGGGAAGAATTAAATAGTCTCATGCAGATAGGTATAATCAGGGCTGTGCCCTTGACTAGCTTTTACGAATCGCTTGGATTCTTTATATGGTGCGTGATATTAAGCTACTTGGTAATCGAGTGGAGATATAAAAATCGCTCATTCGGCGCATTTATCACCCCGATTGCCGGCATGACACTGGCATTTATTGATATAGGCGGCATACACGATGGTTTGCAGCCACTTGTTCCTGCCCTCCAGAGCAATTGGCTCTTGGCGCATATAATCCTGAGCTTCATCGCGTATGGAACCTTTGCCATAGCCTTTACTACGGCCTTAATGTATCTCGCCGTAACGACAAACGACAGAAAAAGCGGTCCATATATATTCTGGACCACAATAACAGGATTATTCGTGACAATTTTTATTGCGCTGGGCATAGACTTTCTCTCTTTCAGGATTATGGTCGAAACACCAGCAGCCTATATAGGTGAACAGCTATTTATGGCTACATTCAGAAGCGACTCAGGAGTAATATCTTTGATCAGCTATATTGCATCAGCAATCTTTATTTTTGCGGTGTGGTGGTACGGTTATATTTTCAAAAGGCTTATTGAGTCATCTGCCATCTCAGCAGATCTCCTTGACGACCTGAGTTATAAGAACATCGCGGTCGGATTTCCTACTTTTGGGGTAGGAGCCATTTTAATCGGGGCCATCTGGGCTAATGAGGTATGGGGTAGATACTGGGGTTGGGATCCAAAAGAGACATGGTCATTAATAACATGGCTTGTTTATGCGTTTTATCTGCATGCCCGTATGTTGAGAGGATGGAGGGGCACAAAGATAGCTATTGTCGCAGTAATAGGATTCTTTAGTTCGCTATTTACATGGCTTGGAGTGAACTTTATTTTAGGTGGGCTGCATACTGTATACGGATAACTACAAGATCCTCGGTATAGATACATCATGCGATGACACATCTGCTGCGGTAATAACTGCCGAAGACAAAATCCTTTCCAATATAGTCTCCTCGCAGTCTGATATCCATAAAAGATATGGCGGGATAGTGCCTGAACTTTCATCCAGAAGGCATATCGAGATGATATGGCCCGTTGTTAATGAGGCGCTAAACAGGGCAAAGACTTCCCTCGATGATATCGATGCAATTGCTGTCTGTTACGGGCCTGGATTGATAGGCTCTCTGTTAGTAGGATGCAGTTTTGCGAAGGCAGTTGGATATGCTAAGGGGATACCTGTCGTCGCTGTTAACCACCTCGAAGGACATGTATTCTCTATATTTCTTGGCAAAGAGAGACCGGATTTCCCATTTATATCGTTGATCGCCTCAGGCGGCCATACGAGTCTTTATATCGTAAATGGATTTGGGCAGTATGCCGAGCTTGGAAGGACAAGGGATGACGCCGCCGGAGAGGCGTATGATAAAGTAGCAAAGCTTCTGGGTCTTGGTTATCCGGGGGGGCCAATTATAGATAAGTTGGCTAAAGATGGCAATCCGAAGGCCTTTAATTTCCCGAGGGCATATATCCCTGGCCCATTTGATTTTAGTTTTAGCGGACTCAAGACAGCAGTGAAATTAAGGGTCCATGATCTGGAGTTCAAAGGTCAGAATAAGAAAATGGGATTACTAAATGACATAGCTGCCTCTTTTCAGTCTGCTGTGGTTGATGTACTTGTCAGAAAGGTGGAATGGGCTATAGTAAAAAGGGCGATAAAGAGGATCGCCCTTTCAGGCGGCGTCGCTGCAAATAGCGAATTAAGAGAAAAGATGCTTGAGATGGCAGAAAGGAGGGGAGTCGACCTCTTTTTGCCATCTCCTTATCTCTGCACGGACAATGCTGCTATGATAGCTGCTGCCGGGCACCGACACTTTACTGCAGGAAACGTTGCGAGCATAGACTTAAATCCAAAGGCATATTTACCGTTGTAATATTATATTCTTCCTCTAATCAATTCATTTACGACAGAAGGATCGGTAAGGGTGCTGGTATCTCCGAGATCTTCTACATCCCCCTTCGCGATTTTTCTGAGTATCCTTCTCATAATCTTGCCGCTCCTTGTCTTGGGCAGCTCTGGTGCAAACTGGAGCTTGTCCGGAGTTGCAATTGGCCCAATAACAGATCTGACATGTCTGATGAGTATCTTCTCAACCTCTTCTGATGGCTGGTGACCCGCTTTCAGCGTTACATATACATATATGCCCTCGCCTTTAATCTCGTGAGGAAATCCCACAACTGCTGCCTCCGAGACAGCTTCATGGCTGACTAATGCCGACTCAACCTCTGCAGTGCCGATCCTGTGACCAGAAACGTTGACGACATCATCTATCCTTCCTAGTAGCCAATAATCGCCGCCTTCGTCTATTCTTGCACCGTCACCAGTGAAATATTTTCCCGGAAATCTTGAGAAGTACACCTCTTTTGCACGCTTATTTCCTGGATCTCCGTATGTTCCCCTTAACATTCCGGGCCAGGGTCTCTCTAATGTAAGATATCCACCCTCGTTAACTCCTGATAGTTCCCCTTTTTCATTTAAGACTGCGGGCACTATGCCAAAGAATGGCTTATTGGCTGAACCAGGTTTCAGTGTCATTGCACCCGGCAGTGGCGATATGAGGATACCTCCTGTCTCGGTCTGCCACCATGTGTCTACTATAGGCAGCCTGCCTTTTCCGACATAAGTGTGATACCACATCCATGCCTCCGGATTTATAGGTTCCCCTACAGTCCCCAGCAGTCTCAATGAAGAAAGGTCGTGTTTTGTAACCCAGTCTTGTCCTTCTCTCATGAGTGTCCTTATTGCAGTAGGCGCTGTATAAAATATATTGACACTGTGCTTGGCACAGATCTCCCAAAATCGACCGGCATCTGGGTAGGCAGGAATCCCTTCAAACATAAGGCTTGTTGCGCCATTACTCAGAGGCCCATAGATGACATAGCTATGCCCTGTAACCCATCCTACGTCGGCAGTGCAGAAGTAGATGTCCTCGGCGCGATAATCGAACACCCATTTAAAGGTAAGATTAGTATATAGCACATAACCGCCGGTGGTATGAAGAACTCCCTTTGGTTTACCTGTAGAGCCAGATGTATAAAGGATAAAGAGAGGGTCTTCGGCATCCATGCTCTCTGGCTCGCAGTAGTTCGTAATATCTGAAGCATTAATCTCATCATGCCACCACAGATCCCTTTTTGGTTCCATATCAGTGTCAGTGACTCTCCTTACGACTATTACTTTTTCTACTGAGGGGCATCCCTGAAGTGCCGCATCCGCATTTGCTTTTAGTGGAATAAGTCTTCCTCCCCTGATACCCTTATCGGATGTAATCAGCATCTTTGCTTGGCAGTCCCGTATTCTCTCTCTTAATGCCTGGGAACTGAATCCGCCAAAGACGATACTATGTATCGCTCCTATCCTTGCACAGGCAAGCATGGCAATTGCAAGCTCCGGTATCATAGGCAAGTATGTTGCTACCCTGTCCCCTTTGCTGACACCATGTTTTTTAAGCACATTGGCAAACCTGTTCACTTCATAATAGAGTTGCTGATATGTATATGTCTTGTAACTTCCGTCATCAGCCTCCCATATTATTGCAGCCTTATTTCTTGTGGGGGTATTTATAAACCTGTCAAGGCAATTGTAAGATGCATTTAATTTCCCACCAAGAAACCACTTTATCTCAGGTCTTTCGAAGTTCCACTCCAGCACCTTATCCCATTTCTTAAACCAGACCAGTTGCTTTTCTGCTATTTCGGCCCAAAATCCCTCAGGGTCGTCTACCGATTTCTTGTAAATCTCTTCATACTCTTTCATCGTCTTGATATAGGCCTTTTCACTGAACTCACCCGGTGGCGGAAATTCCCTTTTCTCGGACAGAAAGACATCAATCCCTTCTCCTAACATATCTTGTTCCTCCTTTTTCCTCTGTAAATACTTTTTTGTTATTGCTCTTCACTTGTCATTGCGGACAAAGTGAAGCAATCTGGGCGGGATTGCCACGCCCTTCGGGCTCGCAATGACATTTTCATGCCCTTTTGTGTGCTGAAAGCAGATGTAGGTTTCTTTTGTTCCCCTATTACCTTGACGGTGATAGGGACAGTGGGGCATAATAACAAAGATGTTATCACTTTTCTTAATCCCACTCCGGATGAAAGATTTCAGATGCATAAGACATAACCTAAATGGTTAAACAAAAAACCACAAAGGGACTAATAAGAATGATAAAACAAAAGCTGTTAGAAGTCAACCAAAATAAAAGACTATACAATAAGAGTCCCTCAGGTTAGGCGATTCTCAAATGAATTTAGTCTCTATGGAGGGTGTAGATGTTTGAGGTAGCAGAGTTAATAGTCAGCATATTGACGTATACATGGGAGTTTGTAAAAAAGGCTGCACCGTGGCTGCTGTTAGGTTTTTTATTTGCAGGATTGTTAAAGGCCTTTGTCCCTTCTGATATTATTTCGAGGTATCTCGGAAAGAGGTCTTTTAGCTCAGTCTTGATAGCTACTTTTATTGGGCTTATTATTCCTTTATGCTCCTGCGGAGTTCTTCCTCTTGCCATAAGTCTCTATAAATCAGGCGCTTCGAGGGCATCTGCCTTAGCATTCTTAATAGCGACACCAGCGACAAGCATTACAGCGGTTATAGTAACAGCGGGAATGCTGGGATGGAAATTTGCACTCTTGAAAATCCTAATTGTTGTTGCAATAGTAGCTTCCGCAGTAGTTCTGGTTCAGATATTATTCAGGGGTGAAAGTCCTATTTCGCCTGCGGTAAAGAGGCATAATCTTGGATTAAAGGTCAGTTATACCCCCGTCAGTTACACCTCCGTCAGTTACACCTTCATAGATAAAATAAAAAGGGCATTTCGATATGGCTTTATCGAGATGGTGGATGATATGGGACTATACATAATTATAGGGCTCTTTGCCGCCGGGGTAGTTTCTGCCGTAGTTCCGCCAGATATGATCGAGCGTTACCTCGGCGAGGGATTAATTCCATTGATCATAATGGTCTTAGTTGGCGCCCCTATGTATATCTGCGCTATCGGTTCACTTCCGTTTGTATATGCCATGATCGAGGCCGGGATGAACCCCCATGCAGGTTTGGTCTTCTTGATAGTGGGCCCGGTAACTAACTTAGCTATGTTCCTTGTTGTAGCAAAGTCTATGGGCAAAAAGACTGCGGCGGTGTACGTCGGATCGGTAATCGTCTTTTCTATTTTATTTACCTATCTTATCAGCCTATCGGAGTGGCTATGATAGATACAATCTCGGCGACAATACTGCTTATCCTGATAGTCTATACCAAGATAAGAAAAATATTTGGTAAAAGATGAAATTGACTAAATATCCTCTATGGAAGTAAAATTCTCTATGAGGCATTCTGATTTTGTTCCACTTCATCTGCATACAGAATACAGCCTTCTGGACGGTGCAATAAAGATTGACGAGCTTATTGAGCAGGCATCCATCTATAGATTGCCTGCTATTGCTATTACTGACCACGGAAATCTTCACGGAGCGGTGAAATTTTATAAAAAGGCGACAAAGGCAGGCATTAAGCCAATTATCGGATGCGAGGTCTATGTCGCCCCAAATAGTCGGCACGATAGGGTAAAGACGGGGATAGATGTCGGGCTTACTGACGAGGCCGCCTTCCATCTGGTTTTATTGGCGAGAAATACTGATGGATATAAGAATCTTACTACCCTCGTTACAAAGGCATACCTCGAGGGCTTCTATTACAAGCCGAGAATAGACAAAGACCTTCTTGAGCAGTATAGCGGTGGGCTTATAGGTCTCAGCGCGTGCCTTAAAGGGGAAGTCCCTTATTGCCTCAAGCACGGCAATATCGATAGGGCGCGTGAGTCTGCTCTAGAATACAAAAATATTTTGGGCCCCGAAAATTTCTATCTCGAGATCCAGGACAACAAGCTTCCTGAACAGGACGAGGTGAACAAACAACTCATAGATCTGTCACAAGAACTTCATATACCACTCGTCGCGACACAAGACTGTCACTACTTAAAAAGAGAGGATGCAAAAGCTCACGACATACTTTTATGCATCCAGACTGGCAAGTTAGTGAAGGATAAAAAGAGGATGCGAATGGGAAGTGACGAATTCTATTTCAAGTCTCCTGATGAAATGAAACAGTCATTTCACGATATACCTGAGGCTATAGCGAACACAAGGCTGATTGCTGACAGGTGCAACCTCGATCTTGCTATCGGGAGAAATTTATTGCCCAGATATGAAGTGCCTAACGGCGCATCAGCAGCTTCATATCTCGAGGAACTCGTATTTGATGGACTTAAGGTAAGACTCAGAGGGAATTCACCCGCAAATTACCTTGATCGCCTCAAGCAGGAGCTTCGAGCAATAAAAAAGATGGGGTATTCTTCTTACTTTCTGATAGTCTGGGACTTCATAAGGTATGCTAAAAAAAACGGGATACCTGTTGGCCCTGGGAGGGGGTCTGTCGCAGGGAGTCTTGTTGCTTATTGCCTTGGTATAACAGAGATAGATTCAATAAAATATGGCCTCCTCTTCGAGAGATTTCTGAATCCTGAAAGGATAAGCATGCCTGATATCGATGTAGATTTTTGTAGAGACAGGAGGCACGAGGTTATATCTTATGTCTCTGAAAAGTACGGTAAAGACCATGTTGCCCAGGTGATAACTTTTGGAACAATGGCCGCAAAGGCAGCCATAAGAGATGTGGGAAGGGTGCTTAGTATACCTTATGCTAAGGTCGATAGGATAGCAAAACTTATTCCGATGGGTAATAATGCTAGCATTGAGAGTTCCCTCAAGGTAGAACCACAGTTAAGGGAGTTGTATGATAACAACTCGGAGGTAAAAGAGCTGTTAGATATAGCGAAAAGACTGGAGGGGCTCTCAAGGCATGCGTCAACCCATGCAGCAGGTGTTGTGATAGCGCCAGAGATGCTGACTGATTTTATGCCGCTTTATAAAAATCCATCTGACCCGACTATTACTACTCAATTTGACATGGGTTCGGTAGAAGACATGGGTCTTCTTAAATTCGATTTTCTTGGTTTAAAGACACTTACTATCTTAGAGAAGACCATGTCATATATAAAGAGGCAGGGTATAGAGATAAACCTTGCAGAGATCCCATTAGACGACGAACATGTATACCGGCTTTTAAGCTCTGGCAAGACTATCGGTATATTTCAGTTAGAGAGTTCAGGCATGAGGGATATACTTATTAGGATGCAGCCGAATAGGTTTGAAGACCTTATAGCCCTTGTCGCCCTTTACCGGCCAGGTCCTTTAGGCAGCGGAATGATAGAGGACTTTATAAGACGAAAAAAGGGAGAAATAGAGGTAAAATATGAACTGCCTCAATTAAAGGAGATCCTTGATGAGACTTATGGAGTAATCCTTTATCAGGAGCAGGTCATGAAAATTGCCAATAAAATAGCAAACTTTTCGCTGGGGCAGGCGGATATTCTGAGAAAGGCCATGGGGAAAAAGCTGATAGAGGAGATGGGAGATCAGAAGGATGTCTTCATTAGCGGAGCGATTGCTAATGGAATCCCCGAAAGAAAGGCTGCAAGGCTCTTTGAGCTAATGGCATTATTTGCAGAATATGGCTTTAATAAATCCCATTCTGCGGCCTATGCATATCTGGCCTATCAGACTGCATATCTGAAAATGCACTACCCAGTAGAGTTCATGACAGCAAACCTTAGTGCAGATATTGGAGATACAGATAAGGTTGTCAAGATTATAAATGAGTGCCGGAACATGTCCATAGAGATACTTTCTCCTGATATCAACGAGAGTGAGAGGGAATTCAAGATCGTCGGCAGCTCCATAAGGTTTGGTCTCGAGGCGATAAAAGGAGTTGGTTCATCAGCCATAGAGTCTATTCTTGCTGCGAGGCAAAATAGTCGTTTTAGTTCCTTTGAAGAATTCTTGTCACGGGTGAATAAGGCGAACAATAAAAAGGTCAACAAGAGAGTCATAGAGGGCCTCATAAAGGCAGGCGCCTTTGATTGTCTATATTTAGTGAGCAATGAGCAGTCAGCAGCGAGCAGTAAAACGGCTCACGGCTCACAGCTTACAGCTCACAGCCGCTGTCATGCAAGGGCAAAGGCGATGAATACACTTGTATCGCCTCCAAAGACAAATATCCCGAGTCTTTTTGGAGACAACAACATTACTGCTGATGATGTTCATGAATGGGATGAAACAATATTACTAAACCTTGAGAAGGAATCGCTCGGGTTTTACATCTCAGGACATCCGATGTCAGGATATAGAGTTGCTTTGTCAGCAAAAGATGTAATATCGATATCTGCTCTGGAAGACATTGAAGGAGAGACAGATATCTATATAGCAGGAATTATCAGTGAAATTAAGAGCAGGGCAAAAGAAAAGGGCATTACGGCCTATTTAGTCCTAGAAGATGAGACCGGTATTTGTGAAGTCCTTGTCTTTCCTGAGGTACATAGAAAGACTACAGATCTTCTGAAGAAAGGGAATCTGATAATGATAAGAGGTGGTCTGCTCAATACGGAGAAGGGGTCAAAGGTGATAGCACGGGACATACAAACGCTTGACGATACGGAGATTAATACAAAGTATGAGATTAATTTAAGATGTGATGACTTCGAAGATACGAAAGAAAGGCTAATGAATGTCAGAAGATTGATGAAGACTGCTTCTAACGACAATAATAGTAGTGTGACATTAAAACTTTATTTTCCGGAGTATTGTGTAATTATAGCATCGAGACTCCAGCCAACCAGCAATTTTATAGCAGGAGTGAAAGGGATTGCGGGGGTGGCGGTTAGAGAAAATTAGTGAGCAGTAAGCAGTAAGCAGTGAGCTGCAAGCAGTTTACTGATAGCTGTTCACTGCTCACTAATCACTGCTCACTAAGCACTGTTAACTAAAAACATGAGTCACTATCTTGAGTTTGAAAGGCCATTAGAAGATCTCGAAAATAGGATTGAGGCATTAAGGCGACTTTCTACTAACGAAATGGAATCAGACATAGAGCCTGATGAAGTGAATCGCCTCGAAAAAAAGGCGAAAGAATTGAGGTCTGAAATATTTTCTGGTCTTACTCGATGGCAGAAGACCCTGATGGCCCGTCATCCTGAGAGGCCATACACCCTTGATTACATTAATATGATAGTCAAGGACTTCGTTGAATTGCACGGCGACAGGAGGTTTGGTGACGACCCTGCCATTGTTGGAGGAATCGGGAGGATTTCAGGTATCTCTATGTTTATTATAGGGCATCAGAAGGGCAGGAGCATGAAAGAAAGGATATTCAGAAACTTTGGTCAGTCCAATCCTGAAGGCTATAGAAAGGCACTCAGATTGATGAAACTGGCGGAAAGATTTAAAAAACCGGTAGTAACTTTTATTGATACCTCGGGGGCATTTCCGGGAATAGGCGCAGAAGAACGTGGGCAGGCAGAGGCGATAGCGACTAATCTGATGGAGATATCAAGGCTAAAGATCCCGATAATCGCTATAGTAATCGGTGAAGGAGGCAGTGGTGGTGCGCTTGCCTTGAGCGTTGGTGATAGACTCTATATGTTAGAACACTCGATCTATTCTGTAATCTCACCGGAAGGGTGCGCAGCCATCTTATGGAAGAAAGGCGGAGAACCCGTGACAGACAACTTCTCGAGGGCAGCAGATGCCCTTAAGCTCACTGCCAACGACTTGAAGGCATTTAAGATTATCGATGGTATAATTTCAGAACCCCCCGGCGGCGCACACAGAGATCCCAAGGCCATGGCAAAGAGGATAGCTGACTATATAACAAAGGCATTAGATGTCTTGCAGGAAACAGATCCCGTAAAATTAATAGAAGAGAGATATAGAAGACTAAGAAAAATCGGTAGTCTTACTCAAACAGGGCCTCAATAAAATCTCCAGGATTAAAATCCTTTAGATCATCAACACCTTCGCCTATACCGATGAGCCTGACCGGTATATCGAATTTCTTTTTTATTGCGAAAATGATTCCACCTTTAGCTGTCCCGTCTAATTTGGTGAGGGCAATCCCGGTGATGTCGACTGCTTCATTAAATGCCTGCGCCTGCATGAGTGCATTCTGTCCTGTTGTTGCGTCTACTACCAGGAGTACTTCTTGAGGGGCATCAGGAATAGATTTTTCTATAACACGCTTAATCTTTTTCAGTCCCTCCATAAGCTGATTTTTTGTATGGAGTCTTCCAGCGGTATCTACAATAACTACATCAATCCCTCTATGTTTTGCCGCCTCTACTGCATCAAATGCAACTGCAGCAGGGTCAGAGCCACTATGGTGCTTCACTATACCTGCCCCTGTACGATCTGCCCATATCTCGAGTTGTTCAATTGCCGCAGCCCTGAATGTGTCCGCAGCGGTAAGCATGACAGTATTTCCTTCATGAATAAACCGGGCTGCAAGCTTACCTATGGTTGTAGTCTTGCCGACGCCATTAACACCCACAGTGAGAATTACAAATGGACTCTTTCCGGAGAGTACGAGTGGTTGTGGTTTGTCGAGCAGCGAAGCCATCTCTGCCCTCAAGTATGTCTTTACGCCACTTAAGTCCCTTATCTCGCCTGCTAATACCCTCTTTTTAAGTAAACTGATTATCTCGGCGGTGGTTGTTGCTCCGATGTCTGATGTGACGAGGATATCTTCAATCTCTTCTATAGCAGAGGCGTCGATCTTTCTGTTAATGAGGGCCGTCTCTACCCTTTCGACAATGCTCTTCTTTGTCTTGGTGAGTCCTGCCTTTAGCTTACTCAAGAATTTCATGTTTTAATTATGCATCCAGATGAGCAGGCGTGTCAATAGCGCTGAAGGGTATATGGGTAGTAACTACTCAGGTTCAAGGTTCCGGGGTTCACGGTTCAAAGGTTAGAAAACGATGAAAATCGAACGATTTGAAGACGTTGATGCCTGGCAATTGGCGCGAGAATTGACTCGGAAAGTGTACCGTCTAACAAAGAAGCCAGGATTTGGAAAAGACTATGGTCTGAAGAGACAGAGAGGTTTATGATGGAACATTCGCTACAGTGGAACATTCGCTACAAATGAGAGTATTGGATAGATATTAGCCCGATTCTCGACATAATTACAAATAATACCAGCTATTATCTTGGCCCGACCCCCGCCGCTTCAGCCACTGCCTCCCCTTGAAGGGGCACAGAACTTTGAAAAAACGCCACACTGTTGGCGGTCAGGTGCAGCGATTGGATAGGCGAGATGCTCGTTGGCTCAGCCATTTTTTAAAAGATGTTTGACTTTCGCCTGAGAGTTTACCAGCTATTAAGCCTTCAATGTTAATATCTTCGTCAATATCTTCCCAATGAATGCCGTGACCTCTGCCAATCAATCTCCAATTGTTCCGCTCTTCCTGGGTTGAATGCATAAGCCTTGGAAACCACGCCAGAGGGACAGAAATGGTCCGTCCATCACTTAGATCTACAGTTAACGAATCCTCAGTTACAGTTACCCCCTCGGCACTTGGGATATCTAATTCAACTGCCGAAATAGTCATTCCACGCCTCCTTTAGTTGTGTTTGATATTCATCGATTATCTTCTGGATTCGACCAATTTCCAACCGGTTAAATCCTCCGCTACTCTACAACCTGATTGGATCAAGCCAAAACTTGGCAACCTTATCATTTCGCTCAACATGAATATGTTGAGATTCATCTCGATCACTGGCGTAAAAGAAAAATCGATATGGACCGATTATAGATATTGTTGGCATTTATTTATCTGTCAGAGTTTTTCTCGCCTAACGGCCAAGCTCACCTGCCGCTATGGAGCGTAGCGGAATAGCGGTCAGGCGCAGCGCTTTGTTGGCCATTCTTATTGTCTCTGTAACTACTCAGGGTTCACGGTTCCATGTTCAACGGTTCAACGGTTATAAAGGCCGTTAACTTTGAACCGTGAACGTTGAACCTGGAACCCTGAGCAGTTACAATGTGTTTTTAAATCCCCCCAAAACTGAAGTTCCCGCTTCTGGAAGGAACATCGTAGAATTTTCCCATTTCGGAATATGGTCTAATAATTTCAATGTTTGGGATGCGTCCTTTTCATGCCATCCTAGTTTTGAATCTTCTGTGCCTGAAAAAATCTCATCCCAATGCTTACTACTTGATTTCATTGTCTCTCCATTTTCTTTTCATGGCTAACAAATGATTGTGCAATTTCTATATATCTCCAAAGTTTACACGAATAAAATGATATTTGACAAGTTTTTTTTAGTGTAACTACTCAGGTTCAAGGTTCCGGGGTTCACGGTTCAAAGGTTCAACGTTCCAGGTTCAACGTTCACAGTTATAAAGGCTGTTAACTTCGAACCGTAAACCGTGAACCTTCTTTGTCGTGAACCTTGAACCGTGAACCTGGCAACCTGAGTAGTTACTATGGGTATATGGGTATATGAGTTCATCAGCTCATCAACTTTTCGGTCAGATCCCTTCTAAACATGCTCAAGCTGAAGCTGGATAGGAAAGGGTAGGGGCATCAGGAGGATTTTCCTAACATCCCGTGACTCTTCTTAACATTCCTTGCAATCCACCATAGATCATGAGTAGACCGAAAAAGAAAAAGATAAGCAGAGCGGCTAGCCTTAAGAATCTATCCGGTAGGGGCGAGAGATAGCGGGCACCCAAGAGGGAAGTTATACCGTGGATGAGGGCTTGCCCCAGCATGGCGCCGCTAAAAACTGTTAGAGGGGTGCCAAAGGTTGCTGTGAGTGCCAAGGCCGTTAACTGAGTCTTATCTCCTATTTCAGCAATAAAAGTAGCCAAAAAGACCGTGATAAAGGGCTCCATAACCTCATCCCAATCAACTTTCTTGTTTAATGCATTAAAAAAAGACCTTTAACACAAGATTAGCAAAGATACCAATCTCGCATTAAAGGTCTCGTCTCTTTGCCTCAGGAGGCAAAGGATAAAGCCAGGCTTCTTATCGCCAGTATGTTGACTTTACCTATGAACTACTCCCCTCTAACAAGAGTATTATACACTATTTTCGGGTCTTATTTCGACTAAAGTGTAGTAGCCACATAGGCCCGGCAATTTAATTTTTTTTGCCGTAGTGCGGTGCCCATCCCGGCCTAAAATGGCTTGTGATGTTGCTGCCGGGGGGGCGCTAAATTACGGCTTCACTAACCATTATTGCTTCTACACTAAGCATATATCTTGGCGCCGAAAGCGGCTTCCAAGACGCGTGAAAATCCTAACCGGCGTAACCCGCTAATTAATTGGCGGGGTTGACAACGAAAGGATGCTGCAAATGACGGGTCTATAATAGCTGTTAACTCATCGCCCTCAGCCAGCCATTTTTTTATAGCGGCGGTATCGTCAAATGTCCGTATGGCGCCGGCAGTGCAGACCTCGGCGCAAATGCCGCAGGAGATACAATTTTCTTGTCGCGAGATGGTAACCTTACCATCTCGAAAGCAGATAGCATGGAGTGGACATGCCCGGACGCAGGCATAGCAATGCAAACAGAGCTTATTATCGGTAGATAGTATCTCCATATTCGATCCCCTCTAATTTGTAATCGACTGCAAGCTATCTGGCATGTCATGCAACCCCTCCGAAGAGACGGCAATTTGATGGGTGGGCTTGCCAGCCTCTTGACTCTTGACTCTTGACTCTATCCTTTGACCTCGCAAGGCAGTCAGGAAGCTCTGACCCTCTCGAGGAAACCCCGAAACTCAGCGATATCCTTAACCACTATCGCTTTCTTAAGGAGGATTTCGAGTAGCTTCGGTCTTTCGATACCGCCGATCTCTCCCTCAATATCGTGGGGCACTATCTCAAACCTGCCTTCTAACACCGCAAGGATGTTATTCTTCAGGGTCTCCTTTCTTCCCTCTTCTCTTCCCAATCCTCTTCCCTCTTCTCTTCCC
>JAJOKM010000065.1 GCA_021129835.1 Thermodesulfovibrionales bacterium
GCTTGATTTTTCTCGGTCCAATAAACACTACTTACCCACTTGAAAATCTAAAGAGCCAACTCTTTTATGGATAGTAACTTTATATTTCATCCAAATCAATGTATGCTTCTTTTTTGTTTGTTTCTCTATCGTATTTTGCTTGTTTTAAATGCTCTTTAACTTCATTTTCCAGATCAAGCCCTAAAATTTCTTCTAATTCCAAAAACTCTTCATATGGTATTATGACTTCTGTTGGGTTACCCATTTCGTCTACAACTATCTTTTTGTGAAGAGCAATCATGGCATTCTCCTTCTTTTTTCTTCTTTTAACTTTATTCCCAATTGAACCGCAAATTTTATGGTCTTTCCACCTTTGAAAGTTATAGTAATGCCTTTTTCTTGCATTTGCAGCAAGTGGCTCAGAGCTTTCATAGTTTATCGAGTTCTCTCGAGATGAGCAAATCTTCCTCGTATTCTTTTACATCGTAGTGGATGGGAATCTCCCTGCTCGCCAGCAGATGCTGGAACGCCCACACGGTCATGCCATCCATCTCTCGGGCCTTGCCGAAGGACAGCCTGCCCTGTTGAAACAGGCAGATAGCCAATTCACGCCGCAGTTCCTGAGGTGTCATCCTGGTAGCATGCACCATTTCACGCGGTATTTCAATAGATATCGTAGATGACATTCCTTATTCCCCTATTTATTGTGCTTTTTCGTCAAAATCTATCACGATACCATCTTCTATCTCATTGGATCTTATTATAAAACATTATAAAACAAAAACCGAATAACTTTGGTCTTTTTCTGAAATAATCCGTTTACCGACTTCCGGCCATTCAATCCCAAATGCTGGGTCATCCCACCTTACACCTCGGGCACACTCTGGATGATAGAACTCAGACATCTGATAAAAAACAACAGTATCATATTCTAATGTTTGAAATCCATGCGCAAAACCCTCAGGAATATAAAGCATTTTGTAGGGAGCAGTAAGCGGTGAGCTGTGAGCAGTAAGCGGTGAGCTGTGAGCAGTTTCCGATAAGTGAGCTGTGAGCTGTGAGCAGTAAGCAGTTAATTCCACTGCAAGCCATTGACAGTAGGTAGGGGAGTCCTGTCGCAGGTCAATAATTACATCGTATATTGCTCCTCTTATGCAACTAACCACTTTTACTTCTTCGTAAGGAGCTACTTGATAATGCATACCTCGCAATGTTCCTTTCTTTTTATTATAAGAAATATTGCACTGGGCAATATGAGAATTTAACCCACGCTCTTTAAGCTCCCTCTGACAGAAACTGCGGGCAAAAAAGCCCCGCTCGTCTTCCACCGGTTCTAATTCAATAATATAAGCACCTTTTAATTTTGTTTCTTTAAAAATCATTTTTAGTTAGCTGTGAGCCGTGAGCCGTGAGCAGTAAGCGGTGAGCAGTGAGCGGTGAGCTGTAAATCATTGCTAAACATTACAAAAACTGCTCACTGCTCTCTGCTCACTGCTTACTCCCTTTGTCTCTAAGAGATTTTCGCAATCCATATGTAAGAGCAAGACATTCGTCCAGCATTCCATGAAGACGATGATAATCGTTCTTTTCAAGGTATCCAAGACGGAGTGCCAAATCCAGTCGGGTTTCGATTTCATTTAGTGAACCAATGGCGTTGGACAAAAATTAGAGAACTGCTGTACAGTCCGGTCAGCGGTACCTTCAGCAATATTAGACGGAACTGAAACGGCTGCACGCCGTAGTTGCGAGGTCAACCCATATATCTCTTCCTTCGGAAAATTCCTTGTTGTATGATAAATCGCAACCACTGAATCCATAGCCTTTTGCCATGCTGTAAGATTTCGATGTGGCTTTTTACTGCTTACTGCTCCCTACTTACTGCTTACTGCCAACTGCTCTCTGCTCACAGTACCTTTATCTCCGGTATTGGAATAATAAACTTCCCGCCCCATTCTCGTATATAATCCATCTGCTTCATAATCTCGTCTTTTATATTCCAGGGAAGGATTAAGACATAATCAGGTTTATCTTCCTTTATCTTATCGGGATGTTTAATGGGTATATGGGTGCCTGGCAAATATTTATTTTGTTTGTGCGGATTACGGTCCACTGTATAATCTAAAAAATCAGTCCTTATTCCACAATAATTAAGAAGCGTATTCCCCTTGGCCGGGGCTCCATAACCAACAATAGTTTTGCCTTCCTCTTTTGCCTGTATTAGAAAATTAAGGATATCTCGCTTAATCTTTTCGACCTTCTTACCAAAAGATTGATAAATTTTAAACTGGTCTAAACCAGCATCAATTTCTTTACTGATAATGTTAATTATATTACTGCTTACTGCTAACTGCTCACTGCTAACTGCCTTATGTCTGGCATAAATTCGCAACGACCCCCCATGTGTAGGAATTTCCTCGGCATCAAAAAGCTCAAGGTCATGCAAAGCAAATAATCTCTGCACAGTATGAAAAGAAAAATATGAAAAATGTTCATGGTAAATTGTATCAAATTGATTGCCTTCTATAAGCCTAAGCAGATGAGGAAATTCTATTGTAATAACGCCGCCTGGTTTCAAAGCAATCTTCAATGCTTCTACAAAATCGTTCAGATCGGGATTATGCGCAAGAACATTGTTACCAATAATCAAATCGGCCAATTTATTGTCTTTTACCATTCTTCGAGCATAGGAGGTATCAAAAAATGCGATATCGGTAGGAATACCTTTCCCTGTTGATACTTTAGCAATATTTGTTGCCGGTTCTATTCCTAAAATGGGAATGTTGTGCTGTTTAAAGTATTGTAATAAATACCCGTCGTTACTTGCAATTTCAATCACAAAAGAATTCCTATCAAAACTAAAGCGATTAATCATCATTTCAGTATATTCTCTACAATGCCGTAGCCAACTTTCTGAATATGAAGAAAAATAGGCATAGTCTGACGAGAAAATATTTTTTGCAGTTTCAAACTCTTCTAACTGTACCAAAAAACACCTTTCGCATACATATACCTCTAAAGGATAATAAGGCTCCATTCTATTCAGATCATCCTTTGAAAGATAAGCATTGGAAAGAGGGGAGTTGCCAAGTGATAAAAAGGGCTCTTCCAATACATTATCACATGCTCTGCAGTTATTCATAACTTGTAAGTATTCCTTAAAGCACGTCATTGCGAGAAGCGACAGCGACGTGGCAATCTATTAGATTGCTTCACTCCGTTCGCAATGACAAGAAAAAAAAGTTTGCAATGACACGGGGTTTACTGAACTCTTACCACTAAATTTTCTGTCTCAATTCAATATATTTTTTAATATGCTTTATCCTTTGATTAAAAATTTCCCTACTGGTGAATCTATCAACCCTATATTCATCTATTGAAAATTTAACTGTCTGTTTGAAATCTAACACTGGGTGCCAATTCAACTCACTAACTGCCTTTGAAATATCAAGGTGTAAAAGGCCTGCTTCTGGGGTACTATCTGAGCTATGTTCAATAATGTATCTGCCACTGCCCCATTGTTTAATGGTCTCCTCAACAAGTTGCCTTACAGAAACCATGCTTTTGGACAAAGGTCCAAAATTCCAGGCAGCCGAATATTTTTTCCCCTCGGTGTATAAAAGCGAACCGAGCAGCAAATAACCACTTAGAGGCTCTAAAACATGTTGCCAGGGTCGGACAGCCTCTGGATTTCTGATAGCAATCGGTTTATTATTGAGCAAAGATCGCATACAATCAGGGAAAATTCGATCATCTGCCCAGTCGCCGCCGCCAATGACATTTCCTGCCCTTGCCGAAGCAATATTAGCAGTATTATCTTGGCTGAAAAATGAACGCCAATATGAAGAAGTGATTATCTCAGATGCCCCTTTTGAAGAGCTATAAGGGTCCCTTCCACCCATTGGATCTGTTTCCCGATAACCATAAACCCATTCACGATTCTCGTAACATTTATCACTCGTTACATTAATTGCCACTTTTACAGAAGGCGTATGTCTAACGGCCTCAAGCAAATTTACCGTCCCCATTACATTAGTGCTATAAGTGTAAAGGGGGTCGTTGTATGAATCCAAGACTAAAGATTGGGCCGCCAAATGAAATACTATTTCTGGCTCATACTTTGAAAAAATGCCTAATAATGTTTGATAATCTCTTATATCTCCATCAATATGAATCACCTTTTTATCTAATCTACAAATGAGGTAATTATCCTTTTTGGTCTTAGGCGGAAGTGCATAACCGACAACACTTGCGCCAAGGTTTAGCAACCATATTGCCAGCCAAGAGCCTTTAAAACCCGTATCGCCAGTTATAATGACCTTTTTCCCTGCGTAAACGTCGGCAAAGAGGGAAGGTGTGAAAGTGTGCGGATGTGAAGGTGTGTTGTCTAATGTATTATTCATTTTGTTATTTTTGAAGTTGTAAAACAAAAAGAGTTGGCTTTCATTTCCATATTATTAAGCATAGCCATGATATGTTCGTATTTTTGATCTTGCGGAAAGGTTTTCGTAATTTGAAATATTTCCATTGCTGTTTCAAAAGCCAGCTTATAAACCTCCAAGTCCCTAACATTCCTTATCTTATCGCTCAACTTCACACCCTCACACCTTCGGTTACTTTAGGCCTACCACACCTTCCACAATGCCTTATTTTCATTCCACAACTTATTCAAATAATCCATATCTCTTAAAGTATCCGTGCAGGCCCAGAATCCAGAGTGCTTGTATACCATGAGATGTCCTTCGCTTGCAATTTTTTCTAATGGACCGATTTCCAGGTCACAATTGTCATCGTCAGAAAGATAATTGAAAATTTCTCTATTAAAAACAAAGAAGCCACCACTGATAAATTCTGAGCTGCTCTCTGGCTTCTCACAGAAACGTTCAACCTGATTGCCTTTAATCTTCAGCTCGCCAAAGCGGGAGGCAGGGTTGATACCGGTCACCGTTGCCAGCTTTCCGTGTTTATTGTGAAAGGCTAAAATGGCATTAATGTTCACATCAGCAACCCCATCGCCATAAGTCAACATAAAAATGTCATCATCGACATATTGTTGCACCCGTTTCAGTCTGGCGCCTTTCAGTGCTTTATCTCCGGTATCAGCTAAAGTAATGCGCCAGCCTTTTTCGGTATGATTACTATGTATTTTTATATCCTTGTTATCACCAAGTTCTATTGTAAAGTCGTTACTTAAGACCTCGTAATTATAGAAATATTCCTTTATCATCTCGCCCTTATAGCCCAAGCAGAGTATGAATTCCTTAAACCCATACTGGGCATAGATTTTCATGATGTGCCACAGAATTGGCTTGCCACCAATTTCGACCATTGGCTTGGGACGAAATTCAGTTTCTTCCCGAAGCCGAGTGCCTAAACCACCACAGAGAATGACAACTTTCATAGGATTCTTCCCCCCCCCTGTTCTGTTCATTGTATCAAGAGATAAGTCTTGTTTTCCACTCTAAAATAGGGCACTGGAGTTAGAGATAGCAGACTCCAATTTATTCACTCTCCCTTGAGGCTCTTGCAAAAGTCGCTGTTTGTCATTCCGAACGAAGTGAGGAATCTTTTACTATCAATGAGTTATAAGACCCCTCGCGTCGCTCGGGGTGACATTTTCGGGACTTTTGCAAGAGGCTCCCTTGATAAAGGATATATTCGCATCAGATGTACCAAGTAGAATTTGAGTTATAAGTTTGTTGTAAAATCATCCATGCATGGGTAATTATACAATGTTTGAAGATAAATATGAAATACAATTCCTTTGAAAATTTGACAACCCCGCTCAAAGAACTGCGGGGATGACGAGTTCTTTTTAGGTTCGATAAAACTACATGGATAACTCCGGCAGCATGTTAACTCGTATAGATTTTTGGTGAGGCAATTCGGATAGTTGACAATCATCTCTTGTATGTTTAAACTTAGCAGCTATGGAAAAAATTCTCAGAGAGATACTTCGAAGGGCAGTTGGTAAAATACAGGTCTCCGAACTCGACCGTATCGAGATTGAAATTCCGAGGGAAGAAGGCTTCGGCGACCTGTCCACTCCAATAGCCATGAGCCTTGCGAGACGGCTTAAAATGCCTCCGAAGAAGATAGCCGGGGATATTATTAATGCGATCAGGGAAATTATTTTTCATTTAGAGAAAGGAGAGGCGGAAAAGACAGAAATATTTGATAAAATAGAGCTTGCAGGGAGTGGTTTTATAAATTTCAGATTCACAAGGGAATTTCTTTGCAATGAATTAAGGGGACTTATTGGAGAAAAAGAGGAGCCACTCGTCGATAATATCGGTAAAGACAAGAAGATTCAGATAGAATTCGTAAGCGCCAACCCAACAGGCCCTATGCATTTAGGCCATGGCAGAGGCGCTGCACTGGGCGCTGCGCTCGCTAATCTCTTGAGTGAGGCTGGATATATTGTAGAGAAGGAATATTATGTAAATGACGCAGGCAGGCAGATAAAATTACTCGGGATATCGGTCTTTGCAAGATGCAATCAATTATCAGGAGTAGATTACCCCTTTCCGGATGATGGTTACAGAGGGGAATACATTAATGACCTTGCAAGGGAATTTATGGATGAGCATAAAGAACGATTTATGGAGCAAAAAGCTGAAGATGTGATTAAGCTTGTCACTGATTTTTCATACCGAAAAATGCTGGAGGCCATTAAGAGAGACATTGAAGACTTCGGCATCTCCTTTGATTCATGGCAGAGCGAAATGGAGCTTTATAAAAGGGGCGAGGTTTCTCAATCCATAGAGGAACTCAAAAAACAGGACTATATATATGAGGAAGGTGGCGCAACGTGGTTCAAATCGACCATATTTGGTGATGACAAAGACAGGGTTGTCGTAAAGAAAGGTGGGGAATATACCTATTTTGCGCCAGATATTGCATACCACAGAAAAAAGGTGCAGAAAGGGTTTGATGAAATAATCAACATCTGGGGCGCTGATCATCACGGCTACATCCCAAGGATAAAGGCAGTCATTCAGGCACTGGGATATCCGAAAGATAGTCTGAAGATACTGCTCGTGCAGATGGTATCCCTTTTAAAGGGTGGACGGCCCCTGCAGATGTCAAAGCGTGCAGGTGAATTCATCACACTCCGTGAGGTGATAGATGAAATAGGCGCTGACACCACAAAATTCTTATTTTTAATAAGGCGTCCCGATAATCATCTCGAAGTGGATATAGAAGTAGCAAAGGCACACTCACACGAGAACCCCGTATTTTATGTTCAGTATGCCCACGCAAGGATTAACAGTATATTTAAGATGGCAAAAGGGGTGTTGCATGATACAGGATACGGATCATGGGGTGACTTTAACGGCAAGTTATTTAATAATGAAGAGATGAGGATAATTAGGAAGTGTCTACTTTATCCCATGATATTCAAGAATGCAGCCATGGCCAGAGAACCACACCGGATAACCTTCTATCTTCAAGAAGTAACCGGATTGTTTCACCCTTATTATCAAAGGCATAGGGTAGTTTCGGAGGACACGGAATTAACGAAGGCTCGACTTGCCCTTTGTGAGGCAATAAGGATTGTCTTAAGACATGGATTGAAGATATTAGGAGTAAAAGCTCCAGAAAGGATGTAGCAATGCGTGCGATAATTGTTGGCGCTGGCGAAGTTGGTTATCAGGTAGCAAAATTCCTCTCATTTGAAGCTATTGATGTAGTTGTTGTTGACAGAGACAAAGAGAAATTAAGACAGATATCAAGCGAACTCGATGTCGCTGTCGTAGAAGCCGAAGGCGGAAACCTTCTTGCCCTGCAAGAGGCAGAAGCAGATAAGGCAGATATTCTTCTCGCAGTAACCAACAGCGATGAGACCAATATGCTTGCCTGTCTCCTCGCAAAGGCAATGTTCACTATACCTCGCAAAATTGCACGGATAAGAAACCCTGAATATTTCAAAAATGAAAGGCTTCTCGGCAAGGAGAATCTCGACATCAACCCCGCCATTAATCCTGAGCTTGAGGTTGCAAGGGCAATAATAAGACTTCTTGAGATACCATTTGCAGCCGATGTTGAGGACTTTGAAGGTGGAACCATAAAGGTTATTGGCTTCAAGGTTACAGAGGACACCCCTTTAATTAATAAGTCCTTAAAATGGCTTGAGGATTCTATAGGGAAAAGGATTCTTATAGGAATAATCGAGAGGGGAGATGAGGTAATAATCCCTTCAGGTAATGATGTTATTAAACAAGGGGATATAATTTATATGCCTGTTAAAAAGTGGGGGATAGCAGAAATATTACCACTGCTTGGGGTATCGACAGGCCCTGCAAAGAAGATCATGATATTTGGTGGGGGGAGAGTAGGATATAACATTGCATCTATTATGGAGCTAAAAGCAGATATAAAAATAATAGAGAGGAATAGCAAAAGGTGCAAGTATCTCTGCGAAGCATTACGAAGAACACTCGTGCTTTGTGAAGATGGAGCAGATCAGAAATTGCTTCTTGAAGAAAACATCGACGACATGGATGCCTTCGTGGCAGTTTCTGACAATGAAGAACTCAATATAATGACTGCACTCCTTGCGAAGAAATTAGGGGCTAAAAAGATTATTACTATTGCTAACAGGGCAGACTATATGCCGCTTGCCCGCAGCCTTGGATTTCAGGCTGTCTTAAGTCCACGAATGATTACAGCCAGCACTATTCTGCGATATGTTAGAAAGGGCGATATCCTTTCCTTAACTGCAATAGCTGAAGATAAGGCCGAGATAATAGAGGCGAGAATTAGAAAGACATCTCCGCTTATTGGAAGGCCTTTAAAGGAAGCAAAACTTCCAAAGGCAACCATCATCGGCACAATCATAAGGGGTGAGAAAGTAATCATCCCTTCCGGAGAGGATGTAGTGCTGCCAGATGACAAACTGATTGTCTTTACTATCAGGGAATCTATTACTGCGGTAGAAAAGATATTAATATGAGCTGGAGGTCAATACCAAACATCATAAATATATTGGGAATTGTTATAACCGCTATATCTCTCTTTATGATATTTCCTATTGCTGTTTCCTTGATCTATAAACAGCCCGACACCCTTTATCTTGTTAAATCGCTCTTGATCACTCTTGCTGCAGGGTCTATCCTCTATTTCCTTACACGGGGTTACAAAAAAAAAGAGTTAGGACATAAAGAAGCATTCGTTGCAGTAACCGCTAGTTGGGTAGCAATGGCCTTTTTTGGATCCATTCCGTATATGTTGTTAGGGACATTTCATTCCTTCACCGATGCCTACTTTGAATCGATGGCAGGCTTTACGACGACAGGCGCAACTGTACTGGCAGATATAGAGGCGATGCCAAAAGGTATCCTGTTCTGGAGGTGCATGACTCAATGGATAGGCGGAATGGGCATAATACTCCTTGCCCTTGCAATATTGCCGATGTTAGGGGGAGGCGGCATGCAACTCTTCAGGGCAGAGTTCCCTGAAATAGGTGTCGATAAACTGAGGCCGCGCATTATTAATACGGCAAAGGCACTCTGGATTATTTATGTCGGGCTCACATCTTTTGCTGCTGTATCCTATATGATTGGCGGTATGAGTTTTTATGACGCCATATGTCATGCATTCACTACTATTGCTATAGGCGGGTTTTCTACAAAGAACGCCAGCATTGCGTATTTTGAGAGTCCTTCCATAGAGTATACTGCTATTTTTTTCATGCTTCTGGCAGGGATAAACTATTCCATTTATTTTTATCTCCTCAGAGGTAATATCTCAAGGTTATGGAGAAGCAGTGAATTTAAATTTTATCTTACCACTATAGCAATTGCGGCTGCACTGGTGATTGTAGCTACATGGAAGACATCATATGAATCTATTTCAGATGCCATCAGGTATTCTCTCTTTCAGGTAGTCTCCCTTATGACAACTACAGGGTATACGACTGCAGACTACGAGACATGGTCGCCCTTTGCCCAGATAGTCCTCATAATCGCAATGTTCTTTGGAGGAATGATTGGCTCGACATGTGGCGGTATAAAACAGGTAAGAATTCTTTTGGTGTTCAAACAAGCATACCGAGAGATTTATCAACTGATTCATCCTCGTGCAGTAACGCTCATCAAACTCAATGACAAGGTAGTAGCAAAGGGAACTCTAGGGAGTATCTGGGGATTTCTGTTCCTTTTTACGTTCGTAGGTGTTGCAGCAACAATTTCGATGGCTGCCATAGGAACCGACATTATTACATCTTCCACAACCGTAATATCAGCGCTGTGCAATGTAGGTCCTGCCTTTGGTGACGCAGGACCTACCGATAGGCATATACATCTTCCTGGTGCCGGAAAGTGGGTGCTTATATTTTGTATGCTCACTGGAAGGCTTGAGGTGTATACGGTATTGATATTGTTTGTGCCCCATTTCTGGAAGAAGTAGTCCCAAACTGTTCACTGCTCACTGCTCACTAAAAGCGCTACCAAGTTTTATCGCATCTACGACCTTTGCCACCCTTGACATCTCTGCTACATCGTGAACTCTGAGTATGTTTGCGCCGTTGAATATAGAGATTGCGACGGCTGCCGCCGTGCCATCCTGTCTCTCAGTGGGCGGCGCCCCGTCTAAAATTTTTCCGATAAAGGCCTTTCTCGATACACCTATGGCGACAGGTTTTCCAATAAGTGTAAATTCCCGCAAGTTTTTTATTATCTCGAGATTATGTTCAAAGGTCTTTCCAAAGCCAATACCCGGGTCAATAATAATTTTGTCTCCAGAGATTCCAGATTTAGCAGCAAGCCGAATGCCCACCCTTATATAATCCATAATCTCTGGGAGGAGTGCATCATAAACAGGGTTATGCTGCATCTCTTTTGGTCTTCCCTTTATATGCATAATGATTACTGGCACACCATAACTTGCAATCACCTCAGGCATTCTGCTATCAAATCTAAGTCCGCTTATGTCATTTACGATGGATGCACCAGCATCAAGGGCGCATCTTGCCACCTCTGCCTTATAGGTGTCGATTGAGATCGGAATATTTATCTTCTTCGAAATGCCTTCTATTAATGGTATTGTTCGCCTTATTTCTTCTTTGACCTCAACAGATTCAGAACCTGGCCTTGTAGACTCACCGCCGATATCTATAATGTCAGCGCCTTCTTCTACAAGTCTATATGCATGCTCGATAGCCTTTTCCCTCTCAACATAAAGGCCACCGTCTGAAAATGAGTCGGGGGTGACATTAATCACCCCCATTATGTAGCTTTTTTTCCTGAAATCCAGACAAAAATCTGCCCACTCGATCTTCACATTATGATATTGATAGACTGACAGACCTTAACTTATCAATAAGGCTGTCTACCTCACGGCTCTCCATGGTCTCCACCTCGAGAAGATTTTTTGCAAGAGCATCAAGGATGTCGTAATTATCTTCTAAGAGTTTTTTCGCACTTTTATAAGCAACTGTAACGATATTCGTTATCTCTCCGTCTATCTCTTCTGCCATTTTTTCACTATAGTCCTTAGGTCTTCCCATCTCTCTGCCAAGGAATAAATGTTCATCCCTTTTGCCAAAAGTGAGGGGACCAATTCTTTCGCTCATGCCCCATTCTGTAACCATTTTCCTTGCAAGGGTAGTGGCCCGGTCAAGGTCATTGCCAGCGCCGGTAGTCATCTGGTGGAGGGCTATCTCCTCTGCTGCCCTACCTCCCATGAGCACTTCAAGGGTCTTCAGTAAATACTCTTTCGAATATGTATACCTGTCGTCTATCGGCAGTTGTTGTGTTACTCCGAGCGCCCTCCCCCTCGGTATTATACTTACTTTATGCAGTGGATCAGTTCCAGGTGTTAATGTGGCAACAAGGGCGTGGCCTGCCTCATGATAGGCAGTATTTCTCTTTTCTGTGTCACTCAAAACCATGCTTCGTCTTTCTGCCCCCATCAATACCTTATCCTTTGCAAACTCAAAGTCAGCTATGTCAACCTTCTCCTTTGACTTTCTTGCAGCATAAAGGGAGGCTTCATTTATGAGATTTGAGAGGTCTGCACCCGTAAACCCAGGTGTCCCCTTCGCAATTTTTTCGAGGTTGACATCATCAGCAACCGGCACATTTTTCACATGAACATTGAGTATTTCTAATCTTCCACCGATATCGGGGAGCGGAATATGTACCTGCCTGTCAAATCTTCCGGGCCTCAAAAGGGCAGGGTCAAGGACATCAGGTCTGTTTGTTGCAGCAACGACAATGACACCTTCATTGCCAATAAAGCCGTCCATCTCGACAAGGAGCTGATTCAGAGTCTGTTCCCTTTCGTCATGCCCACCCCCAAGTCCTGTCCCTCTGTGTCTGCCAACAGCATCTATTTCATCTATAAATAATAAGCAGGGCGCAGCTTTCTTCGCTTGTTCAAAGAGGTCCCTCACCCGCGACGCACCAACCCCAACAAACATCTCTACAAAATCAGAGCCACTAATCGAAAAGAATGGCACCTTTGCCTCGCCTGCAATTGCCTTAGCGAGCAAGGTCTTGCCTGTGCCTGGGGAGCCGACTAGCAGGACACCTTTAGGAATCTTGCCGCCTAATTTTAAGAACTTTTGCGGATCCCTAAGAAAGTCAATTATCTCTTCTACTTCGTCCTTTGCCTCTTTTATCCCTGCTACATCGACAAATGTTATCTTGGCATCCTTTTCCGATACCAACTTTGCCTTTGTCTTCCCAAAGGAGATCGCCCTGTTACCTCCCATCTGCATCTGCCTCATAAAGAATATCCAGACCAGCACTAAAAGGAGAATAGGTCCCCATGTAAAAAGAAAGGCTAAATACCACGGAGTTCCAGGTGGAGGTTTGGCGGTTATTTTTACACCATTATTCTTTAGCTTATCAACAAGGCCTGGATAGTTCGCAATATGTGTTGTAAAGGTACTGCCGTCAATTAACGTTCCAGTGATGTGGTTTTCTTGAATAGTTACCGCGATTACTTCTCTGCGATCAACCATCGAAATGAAGTCAGAAAATATTATCTCATTCTCCTTTTCTGCGGGGGGCACAGCAAACAAATTAATAAAAAGGATTACACTAAGCCCAACGGCAATCCAGACAAACAAATTCCTCTGCATATTTCTTCCCTGTCCTTCCACCTTAATATTTTAACACATTTAATCTTAAAATCTCCTTCTGAACCTTAATTAACTCCGATATCCCTTTTTCTGCCATAGCCACCATAGAATTAAGCATATCTCTCGAAAATGACCTTGTTTCAGCAGTGCCTTGAATTTCTACTATCTTACCACTTTCTTCCATAACCACATTCATGTCAACCTCCGCAGAAGAGTCTTCAGCATAACAGAGGTCAAGACGAGGCTCACTGTTAATAATTCCGACGCTGACTGCAGCAAGATAATCTTTTATAGGATTTTTCTCTATCGTTCCATTTTTCAGCGAATGCTGCAACACACTGTGAAGGGCAATAAAGGCACCTGTTATAGAAGCAGTTCTTGTTCCACCATCTGCTTGTATTACATCGCAATCAATCCGTATTGTCCTTTCACCTATGCACTTAAAATCAATTATCGCCCTCAATGACCTTCCGATCAATCTCTGTATTTCGTGTGTCCTCCCTCCAACACGCCCCGATGTGGACTCCCTTGCTGTCCTTATATGGGTTGCCCGCGGAAGCATTCCGTACTCCGCAGTCAGCCAGCCTCTCTTTTGATCTCTTAAAAATGGCGGCACCCTATCCTCTATAGATGCTGTGCATATAACCTTTGTATCGCCAACTTCTATTAATATAGAACCATTTACGGTCGTTATGAAATTCCTCGTAATCTTAACCTTTCTTAACTCGTCATTTTTTCTTCCGTCAGTTCTCATCTTGCTCCCTGGACATCTTCGGCTTAATTGTTGTTATATCTTTAATCTTACCTTTCAAAAATCCCTCCCCAACATTTACAAACTTCTTAGGAGAATCAGTAACAAAGAACTTTTTAATTGCTTCATTGTTCTGGCCCCTGAGCATTCCGTTTTCAGATAATACCTCCATCACTACTTTTGCTGTCTCAATAGCAGAATCTATCAGAGAGACATCTCCCACTGTATTCTGAATAACATCCCTCAAAAGCGGATAATGAGTGCATCCAAGGACAATAGTGTCAAGCCCTTTTTTCACCATCTCCTTTAAATACTTCTCGACGATAAGTCGAGCTATAATGCCATCTGTCCAACCTTCCTCTACCAGAGGAACAAATAAAGGGCAGGCCTGCCCGAAGACCTCGACATCTTCGCGTAACATCCTGATAGCATTGAGGTATGCATTGCTTCTTATAGTCGCCTCTGTTCCTATTATACCTACCTTCCCGTTTTTTGTGGAAGCTACCGCGGCCCTTGCGCCAGGCTCTATAACGCCTATCACCGGGATAGAGACCTTCGTCTGTATTCTCCGAAGGCTTATGGCAGATACTGTATTGCAGGCAACTACGAGTAGCTTTATTTTTTGCCTTACGAGAAAATCTGTGCACTCAAATGAATACCTTGTTACGACCTCTGGTGACCTTATGCCATATGGAACCCTTGCGGTATCTCCAAGGTAAACTATGCTCTCAGCAGGCAGCATAGAGCTAATTTCTTTAAAGACCGTAAGCCCGCCTATTCCTGAATCAAAAATACCTATTGCATTTTCATTGTTAGTCATCAGCCATTACGAATTAAAAATTAGGAATCAACTCATAATTAAGATTAATAGCCTACCACTGCCCTCAATCCATAAAGGCTAATAAAATGACTTCCTATGCTCTCTACTTCCCTCCCGTTTATAAGCAACTTCACATCTTCTATCTCTACAATATTTGTGACGACAGTCTTGAACAGAGATTTCAAGAGATAATATTCCTGCTCGACATCTCCTGAAAAATTTCTTCTGAATTCAACAGACAGATCTATGTAAAGAATATTATTCTTCCTGTCTCTGTAAACTCCAAGTAATTTTGCATCCCTGAGACCTTCTTTTAATCCTTTCAAATATTTTGTTATAACAGCTTCAGCGATTCTTATAGTTAATGGTTTACTCAAGATTTCTCTTTCCATAACAAACATACCATCTTTAGAAGGGGAAAATATATTTGCCATGGCTTTATGCAGCAGATAAGGACGCATCTTGTCAGGAAATATCGGACCGCCTAATTGTAATTTTGGCAACGCATTGACAGTCTCTTCCGCAGGCGGTAGAATGTAATGTTTTGCAATCAACGCCCCTGCAATTACTATTAAAATTGAACTCACAATAGTGATTATTATGATCTTTTTATCTTTCATATCGTTTCTTGCATATAATTATATGTGCAAGTGTACGCACATACAGATATCTATCCTATTATCCCTTTTAATATCGCATTTATCAACTTGTTCATTATATCTTCCCCATGCCTGAACTTTTCGTGACAATAAGGAATCTCTATTAAAATAGCGGGCATATCTACTAGTGCAACGACCGGTATGGGCAGATGCTCATGCCTGACATTCATTCCGAGTTCATCTCTGAGGCTTTGCGCTACGGCTTTAGCAATCGCGATGCCTTCTATAGCCTTGACCATGTTTGCTGCCTGCTTATCGCACTTGCGGCGCAGACAGATGCCGCCACCTCTACCCATCTCTAACCGTAATGGCATACTATGTATAATAAATTCATTATTAGGAGTCATATGTAGACTTATAAGGATATCAGAGGCGCTTTGGTTTACTAAACTCACCCTTTTCCTTATGGAGACAGCGTAGTCGTCCGTCCGTGTGAGGAAGGCAGTCTTTCCTTTTTTATCGAGGGCAGCTGAAATACCCCTTGCGAGGGCCAGAGTAATATCTTCCTCCAGGATGTCTCCAAAGCGGATTCCGCTGTCATGCCCGCCGTGACCAGCATCGATTGCGAATGATTCAAAAGGGATATCATCTTCCCTAATAGCAGGGATAACCAGGTCTTTTTCTTCAAGATATTTATCATGAGGCCTTCTTATATAAGCATTGATAACGAGCGTTGGTGGCAGTAGCAGCCTCAAGACATTCATATTATAAAGGTCTCGCACATCAATAATACACCCGTAATCTCTGGTAGTTATTCGAACAATATCACTTATATCAATAGTGGTATCCTTTTTTAGTGTGTCCCTCTGCTCTCTTTCCATGTCCAAACCCTTTTGATCTATCCTGAAGGCAACCCGGTATCTGAATCGCACATGAATATTATTACCAATAAGCATTACCGCTGCCTCTTGGACATGGTCTTCATCGGCAGAAAAAACAATACTGATATAGTCCTGATGCCCTTCAAGTAGGATAGTTACTGTTGTTGGCTCTTCGCTGGCTGTGGCAATAGAAGGGAGCGAAAGATAAAATGAAAAAAACAGGATGCACACAACCACGATCTTAAAATCTTGTATTCTGTACCCTCTCTGTTTCATGACTAATAATAAAGTATACGAAATGTGACGAATAAAATGCAATCAAAAAGAATTATAATTTGGTTCTTCCACCAAAAGTGTAGTTATCCACAGGGTAGTGTAGCCCTTTATGGGCGTA
>JAJOKM010000144.1:0-125 GCA_021129835.1 Thermodesulfovibrionales bacterium
ATAAAAATTCACCATGGGAAAAACTTCAAGGACAGGTATTGCTTGGGAGGGACAATTTTATAGAAGAATTTAAGAATTTATTAACCACGAAAGAGGAGATAAAAGAGATACCGAGAGAGCAGAGG
>JAJOKM010000144.1:135-16480 GCA_021129835.1 Thermodesulfovibrionales bacterium
ATTATACAACCGCGAGTAAAGCGATCAACGGTATAGACAACAATAACTGATATTTCAAGACCTGACCCCATTTGACCCCATTCAAAATCAACGATGCGGTTGTAGCAGATGGGTTTATATTCTTAGTGGATATCAAGGGCAGTGGGATATGGCAAAAACCTTGAAAGTGTTAAAAGGATAGATGAAAAGGCTCATAAAAAATTTATCATTTAATTATTTATTATCATCTTGCTTATGAAAAAAGTAATCATTCTTCTTGGTCCTACTGGAGTTGGTAAAACAGCGGCATCATTGCTGCTTGCAAAGGCAATGAATACAGAGATCGCAGGCTCTGACTCTATGCAGATTTATAAACAGATGGATATAGGAACAGCAAAGCCACCATCGAACGAGAGAGAAGTTATAAGGCATCATATGATAGATGTCGTCGATCCGTGGGAATTCTACAGCGTAGGGGAGTATATAGCAGGCGTCCAGCCAATCCTTAACGGTCTTTTGAAAAATGGAAAGATACCAATCATAGTTGGTGGCACAGGGCTTTATATAAAGGCGATGACGAAAGGTATTTTTAAGGGGCCATCTGCGGACTGGGATATGAGGAATGATTTGGCCCAGAAGGAGGCGTTACGACCAGGATTCCTGTTTGATTACCTAAAGAGTCTTGACCTCGATGCCGCCTCAAAGATAATGCCGGCTGATAAGAGGAGGACTATAAGGGCACTGGAAGTATGCTTAAAGAGCGATAAAACAATATCGCTGCTGCACAAGTCGTCAACGCATCCATTGCCTTATGACTATATAAAAATAGGCATCAAAAGGGAGAGAAAAGAACTTTATGAAATGATTGAACAGAGGGTTGACAAGATGATGGACAGAGGGCTCATCGATGAGGTTAAGAAGGTTGTGAGATCGATAAAGAGATATGGCGCTTCAGGACAAATAGAGTCTTATCCATCGATGCAAGCTATAGGTTACAAAGAAATGATTCCATATCTATCTAAGAAAATCAGTCTCGAGGAGGCGGTTAGATTAATAAAGAGGAGAACCAGGATGTATGCAAAGAGGCAATTCACCTGGTTTAAAAAAGAAGAAGGTGTCCAATGGATAGATGTAAGCGGAATATATAGGCCTGACGACATATTTCAAAAGGTGGCACAATGGCTTGCGCCTCTAAAACTCAACCTTGCCACACTCACATGAAGTGAGAAGAGCTAAATAATTAATTCTCCCTCTCTGCTCACATTTATACACATCTGGACTGGCAATCGGTTGCTCCCTTGAACTCCCTCATCGCTTCTTGATACAGCTCATCTACGCAATGTCTGTATTTCGGCGAAAAATGCATAATTGTTAAATTAGCTGCATTTGCTTCTCTGGCAATGCGTCCAGCAAGGGCTGCTGTGAGATGGTGCCGCTCAATTGCTCTCTCTCTGTCCCTTTCGAGGAAATACGCTTCGCAAAACAGGATGTCAGAATCCTTAACGAATGGAATAACCTTTTCCACATTCTCATCGGTGGGCGATATATCCATCACATATGAGATTTTCTGTCCTTTGGTAATCATCACGATATGCATTAGCTTTTCCATGTTGAATGCCCTGCCACCAATCTCAAAGGTCGTCTCTGGAGGATGATTTTCTCTTATGGCCATTTTAAACTTAGAAAGCCATGGGCCTACAGGCAGTTCCATCTCGATGAGGGCAGCCTTATTGATGTTGATATGAAATTCCTCTTCTAAGGTGTATGCCATAACAGGAATCTGGTGCATAAGCATCAATCCTCTGACCTTAAACACGGGGTTATTTATTAGAGTTCCATCGAAGATCATTTCAGGATTATCTGCCCTCTCAAAACCATTGGCGGCATAAAAACTCGCGTGAGAGATGGTCTCGCCACTAACTCCAAATACTTCTATCTTCAAGGGATAGTCTTTTATTAGGTTCCATGTATACCCTTTTAGTTTTCCTTCTACCGACTGAATTACATTTTCGGGACCAAAGATGTTTAGTGGAGTGTCTCTCATGAGAATAGCCCTTAATATCGTGTCAAAGCCTATAAAATGGTCTATATGGGTATGGGTCACAAAGGCATCGGTAACCTTTAGGAGATTGCCGGTCTCGATCCTCCCAATGTATCCAAGGTCAAAAAGCAACGCCCTCTTTTCTCTCATCATCCTTATATAAACAGAGGGATCTTCGAAGGGGACATTAACGGGAAGTGCATGAAAAAAGGACTTCATAAGTGCTATAATTATAACCTAAAGACAATGAATAAGTGTCCATAAGACTATAGGCTTAAACGCAGACCTTAATCTTAGATATTAAAGAGGAAAAATAAAGAAAGCCTTTATCCCAATTGAGCGATTTTCGGTCTTGCCATTGGCCTCCATATGAGCTGGGAAAGGGCTGACATTAATGCGATCAGGTATAATGAATGCTATACCCGAGGGAGGAGAATATGCCAGAGTTGAGAAGGGATCCTGTTTCCGGCAGGTGGGTAATTTTGTCAATCGAAAGGGGAAAGAGGCCTTCAGATTTTGCATCACCATCACAGAAAAGGAAGGTTGGCGGGTTTTGCCCCTTTTGCCCAGGAAATGAATATACGGCGCCACCTGAAATAGTATCCTTTAGGCCTGCTGGCACACCTCCAAATTCTCCAGGCTGGACGCTTAGGGTGGTTCCTAATAAATTTCCTGCCTTACACATCCATGGGGAACTAAGTAAAAGAGGGGAAGGTATATTCGACATGATGAGCGGTATCGGCGCCCACGAAGTCATCATTGAAGCGCCTGACCACCGGCTATCTCTCTCGACCATGTCGGTGAAGGCGGTGGAAGATGTGCTCTGGGCATACTATTTCAGATTGACCGACCTAAAAAAAGACCCTCGATTTAAGTATGCCCTGGTCTTTAAAAATGAAGGCGAAATAGCAGGCGCATCGCTTGAACATACACATAGTCAACTTATCGCATTGCCTATCATACCAAAGACTGTACAGGAAGAAATGAAGTCTTCAAGGGAATATTATAGCAGTAAGGAGAGATGCTTATTCTGCGACATAATTCGACAGGAGATCGAGGCAGGTAAAAGGCTTATTTATGAAAATGATAAATATGTTGCCATTTCACCATTTGCCCCGAGAGACCCATTTGAGACATGGATACTGCCCAAAAGGCATGAATCGAAGTTTCATGCTCCGGATAAAAGTTTTTCGTCCCTCGCTGAAATATTGCAGACGATGCTGAAACGGCTCGATGCGGTTCTTGATACACCACCATATAACTTCATACTGCATACTTCGCCCTTTAGAGAAGAAATTAATGACTATTACCACTGGCATATAGAGATTTTACCGAGACTCGTGAAACGTGCTGGTTTTGAGTGGGGGTCAGGGTCATTCATAAATCCTACATCTCCAGAAGATGCGACGAAATTTTTAAGGGAAGCAATTGCATGAAGATTTCCATTGTGGCATCAGAGGCCTCTCCCTTTTCAAAGACAGGGGGGCTTGCTGATGTGACAGGCACTCTTTTAAGAGAATACTTAGGAATGGGACTTGAAGCATACCTGTTTGTGCCTCTTTATAAGAAGACAAAAGAGTTATTCAAGGATGAGATTCAAGATATAGGCATTGAACTGGACATCCCACTCGGAAAGATTATGAAGAGATGCAAGGTCTTTACAATAAAAGACCATGCCACTTCTGTCTTCTTCATAGACAACGAAGAGTTCTTTAACAGAGACGAGATTTATGGGACATCGATTGGTGACTATCCCGATAATAACCAGCGTTTCATCTTTTTTTGCAGAAGTATTCTTGAGATATGCAAAAAACTCGGTATAAACATAGATATAATGCACTGCAATGACTGGCAGACAGGGCTTATTCCACTTTATTTAAAGACACTATATAGAGAGGCCAGAGTGTTTAAGGGGACCAGGTCTCTCTTTGCGATACATAATCTTGGGTACCAAGGGATATTTCCTATAGAGACAATGGAATTGACCGGATTTGGAGAGGGCCTGTTTGACCCAGAGTGGATAGAGCTTTATGGCAATGTCAATTTCCTCAAGGCAGCAATAGTAGGGGCAGACATCATAACTACTGTGAGTAAGACGTATGCAGAGGAGATACTCACCGCCGAATACGGCTTTGGCCTGGACGAAGTATTAAGGAAGAGGACCGATTCAATTATTGGAATACTAAATGGAATAGACTATAAAGAGTGGAGTCCATCCACCGACAAATTCTTGCCACGAACCTACGGTAATAAACATAATAATAATGAATCTACCCTTTCTGGAAAGTTGCGATCTAAAGAAGAACTAATAAAGAGATGTTCCTTGAAAGGTGGCATAGATATTCCCCTTTTGTGTTTCATCGGCCGGCTTTCGAGTCAGAAGGGCATTGATATATTGATAGATGCAATCCCAGAGATGGCTGCCAAGAGGGTAAACATTGTTATAATTGGGAAAGGAGAAGGGCATTATCAGGCATTGATGGAATCTATAAAGAATCGGTTTGATGATAACCTCTTTTTCTATCACGGATTCAGTGAATCCTTTGCACATCTTGCATACGCTGGCTCTGATATGTTCCTTATGCCTTCAAGGTATGAACCCTGCGGATTAGGGCAGCTGATAGCAATGCGTTACGGCACAATACCTATAGCAAGAAAGACAGGGGGTCTTTCGGAGACTGTCGAAGATGGCAAAACCGGTTTTCTTTTTGACGAATATTCAGCAGAATCATTTATGAGTGGGGTGAGCAGGTCATTAGATGCTTATGCAGACAAAAAACTCTGGTCGGAGATGGTGCGAGATTCGATGAAGAAAGATTTTTCATGGGAGAAGTCTGCCAATCAGTATTTAAGAGTTTATTCAGGTACGAAGATATGACAGAGAAGGGCAATATACCCCAGAAGACTCTCCAGGAAAACGCCGACGATGCCCTTAGAAGACTACGAGAGGCCAAAAAATATCGAGTTGCAGAATCATTATCGCAAAAAAGATGGCCTGCTGATATTACTGCCATGTATGAGCTGGCAAAGGCAATAGCATCTACACTCGACTTTAATGAATTGCTCAAGAAGAGTGTAGAGGAGACCAGAAAGCTATTCAATGTCACAGGATGCATGATACACCTTATTGAGGACGGCAGTCTGAAAGTAAGGGCATCATCTGGACTCCATCTCGACACCGGAGAAAAAACAACAGTCCGTATGGGTGAAGGTATAGCCAGAGAGGCAGCAGAAAAAGGCAAAACAATAATTGCCAAAGGACCTGAGGATTTTGACACCATTGCCCCGAATATAGGCGCCCAATTAGCCATGTGCACTCCTTTAAGAATAGGGGATGAGATAATAGGGACATTTGGGATTTATGATAAAAAAGCTACTGATGGTTCAATAATCCCTTTCGATACCGGAGACATGATAACACTCGAGGGCATTGCATCCATTATTGGCATTGCGATAGGTAGAGCGATACTTCATGAAAGGGGATTGGGGCAGGAAAGAGAGGCATTAAACTCAAAAAAAGAGGTCGAAGAACTAAAGGACTATCTACAAGGATTGATAGAAAACTCTGCCGACGCAATAGTGACCACAGATATGGATGGTATAGTCAGATCATGGAACATAGGCGCAGAGAAGATTTATGGCTACAGCAAGGAAGAGTCAACCAATAAATTCATGCCTTTTATACCTGATTTTCTCATAGAGACAGAAAAAAGCTATATTGAGCAGGTAAAAGAGGGGAAGACAATAAAAGGCATAGAGACCTTCCGAAAGGCAAAGGATGGAAGGCTTATCGACGTTAGTCTCACCCTGTCTCCAATCAAGGATTCCAGAGGCAATATAATTGGCATAAGTGGGATATCAAGAGATATAACAGAGAGAAAAAAGGCAGAGAAAGAACTCCTCAAAAAGACCGATATGCTTTCAAAGCTAGTATACATCAGCTCTCTTATGAGGGGAGAGATGAATTTAGACAAACTGCTGAAAATGGTGCTGACTGTTGTCACAATGGGTGACGGTTTTGGTTTTAACCGCGCATTGCTATTTCTTTTAGATGAGGACAAAGAGAGATTAGAAGGGGTAATGGGGGTAGGTCCTGCAGACCATGAAGAGGCATTTGAGATATGGACGAGGTTGTCAACAGAATATAAGGATCTCTGCACCACCATAAAAGAAGTAGAAGACGGCTCACTGAGAAAGGACTCTTTTATGGACCAGCTTTGCCGCGACATAGAGATTTCTCTGGACATAGATACAATACTTACAAGATCCGTCAAGGAAAAGAAGGTCTTTAATGTGACCGACTCGTATTCGGAGCCACTTTCAGACCCTGTCTTTATAGAACGACTTGGCACTCTGGCATACGCAGTATTACCACTTATATCGAAAGACGAGGCAATAGGGGTCTTATGGATCGATAATCTATACTCAAAAAGACCAATTACTGAGCATGACCTGGAATTCCTGAAGGGATTTACAGATCAGATAGCATCTGCCATAGAAAATGCAAGGCTATTTGAGCATGTGGCACGTACAGAACAGGAATTGGAGAATGCCTTTGAATCTATCCTGGACATGGTATTTATTACCAGCAGTGACTGCACAATAACAAAAGTGAACCGGGCTGTTTTAGAAAAAGTCGGGAGGGCAAAGGAAGAAATAATAGGGGGAAAGTGCTACGAGATATTTCCTGGTATGAGCAAAATATGGGAAACAGTATGTCATCAGGGCAAAACACTACAGCGGAAAGGGCCATTTGTTGAGGAAATCAGGGATACTTATTTCGGCAGCACATTTCTGGTCTCTAGCTCCCCCTTTCTGGATGGCTCAGAGGAAATAATAGGTGCAGTGCATATTGCCAGGGATATTTCGGAAGTAAAAAAATTGAGGGAAAAGGTCTCCTCGGCAGAGAGGATGGCGGCGCTTGGTGAGATGGCGGCGAGGGTAGCGCATGAAATAAGAAATCCATTACTTTCGATGGGTGGATTTGCAAGGAGGTTGGAGCAAAAACTGGAAGGCGCTCAAAGAGAACATTCAAAGATAATAGTTGAAGAGGTGTCGCGTCTTGAAACGACACTGAATGACATCCTGAGTTTCGTAAGGACTGCCCGGCCGGAAAAGAGTGTGGTAGAGATAAACAATCTATTTGACGACATCATTAATCTGCTTGAGCCTGAAATGCGTGACAAAAAGAATGTTATAATGAAGGATATAAAATATCCAATAGAGATATTTATAGACTATAATAGATTCAAGGAGTGCATTCTGAATTTGGTAACTAATGCAAACCATGCAACAGAAGGCGGAAGTATTACTATTAGGGCATATAAAACAACATCCTCTGAGCTTGATACATCTGGTCGATTGGTCGACAAAGAAGAGGCCATAATGGAAGTAGAGGATAACGGGAGAGGCATAAATGAGGAGGATATAAGCCGTATCTTTGATCCGTTCTTTACTACTCGCTCAACGGGAACAGGCCTTGGGCTTCCAATAACAAAGAGGATTATCGAGGAGCATGGAGGCAAAATAGAGGTAGAGAGTGACTTGGGCAGAGGCACAAGGTTTAAAATCAGATTACCCTTAAGGGAGGATTGAGATGAAGATACTAGTTGTTGATGATGAGAAAAACATACTGAAACTCTATCAGGCAGAGCTAGAGGATGAAGGATATACTGTTGTCACCGCTAACTCAGGGGAGGACGGATTGAGTGCCTTCGAGAAGGAAGACCCTGACCTGGTGACTCTCGACATTTTAATGCCTGATATGGATGGGATTCAGGTGCTAAGGCAGATGAAGGAGAAAAAGCCTAATATACCGGTAATAATGCTCACTGCTTATGATTACCGGGATGATTTTTCTGTCTGGGTCGCTGATGCATATATTGTTAAGTCATCAGATACGACCAACTTAAAGGCTACTATAAAACAGGTGCTTGAAGGCAAGAAGTGAGTTAGGCTATATAGTCAGCGAGTTTAAGGCTATTTTCTATGCAGTCATTTACTCCAATACCTCGATAAGCGTTTCCGGCAAGAAATAGTCTTTTATGCCTTGCGATCGATCTGTCTATCTGATCAAGGCTTTTGTCATGCCTTGCTGTATATTGCGGAATCGCCTTTTCATGCCTGAAAATCTTCACAAAATCAGGCTCTGCCTTTAGCCCCATTATTTCGGACAACTCGACCATCACAGTACTTAGTAGCCTTTCATCATTTAATAATGCGACTTTTGCTGCCCTTGCACCGCCGACAATTGTCCTTAAGAGTGCATATCCCTCGGGCGCCCTATTGGGGAATATACTTGAATCATAAAGTGTCCCCATTATTTCACGCCTCTCCTTTGCAGGGACTAAGAACCCAAAGCCATTAAGTCCTCTGCTGATTTTACCCCCCCTGAAACCGAGGCACACTACCGAAACAGGCGGATATGGTATGTCTGACATAAGACCTGCGATCTCTTTGTCCATTTCTACCAGCATCTCTGCTGATGCATAGGCAGGAGAGGCGAGCACAACACATTCAGACTCACAGGTCGAGCCGTCACCAAGATGAATGGTGTAAAGATCTCCTTTCTTGCCGATACTTTTTACCTCTCTGCCCAGTTGTAATCTTTCTCCGAGAAGGCTTTTAAGTGAATCAATCAAGGTGTACATGCCACCATCACAAGATGTCAGAATGCCTCCGGGGCCAGGACCGACCTTCCTGCCCGTCTTTTTGGCCTCTCGTTTCATCTTAAGCATGCCCCTTATAAGACCTCCGTAATTCTTTTCGAGTTCATATATCTTAGGAAAACAGCTCTTAAGGCTCATCCTTGAAGGGTCTCCGGCATAGATCCCTGATGCCATGGGGTCTATAAGCTTTTCGAATGCCTCTCTTCCCAGTCTCCTGACAGCAAAGGACTCCAAGGTCTCATCGGTGGCGTCTTTTTGCGGCACAAACAATTCGGCGATAATCCTCAATTTTCCAGAGGCGCTAAGGAGGTTTGATCTCAAAAACGCTATAGGGGACTCCGGAATTAGCCTTAATCTCTTGTCAGAATATATATACCTTTTTCTTGCATTGTCGTTGCTTCTCATAGGCGTGAGACTTAGTTTAGAGAGAAGCTCGAGGGTTTTAGGTCTATTGTCAAGAAAACCATTTGTTCCGCTTTCACAAAGGAAGCCATCTATCCTTTCGGTCCATATCTTTCCACCAGGATGGTATTCTGCCTCAAAAATCGTTACGTCCAGTCCGTGGTTTTTCTCTAAGAGGGCATGTGCCAAAGAAAGTCCTGATATGCCCGCTCCAACTATCGCTATCCTCATATCCACCCCCTCTCTTCAGCATTTTTTGTTACGATATCCGCAAGCGCCTCTATGAAGTCAGGAGATGTATTCAGGGAAGCAATTCTTTTAAGATTTATTCCGAGTCTCTGGGCAGAGTCTTTATAAACTATGTCTATCTCATACAAGGTTTCTATATGATCTGAAACAAAACTGACGGGAACGACGAGCAAATTTTTAATGCCTTTTCCTGCAAGCTCACCGAGCATACGCTCAGTAGTTGGTTCAAGCCATTTTACCTGCCCTGTCTTGCTCTGATATGAAAGATACCACTGGATATCTATCCTCTTTGTTATGGCTTCTATTGTTCCATGGATTTCATCGACATAAGGGTCTCCTCCATCGATAAGCCTCCGCGGAAGACTGTGGGCGCTAAAAAGGAGAGCCGGTCTTTCCTTGAAACCGGTCATCCCTTCTTTGATCTTTTTGATGATGGCATCAATGTAGCCGGGGTGCTTAAACCACGAAGTTACACAAAGATAATCTATATAATATCTCTTTGCTGCACTCTCGAAATTTTTAACAGAAGACCCTGTGGTAGCAACCGAGTATTGGGGGTAAAGGGACAATGCAATAACCCTGCTTAAATCGTCTCTCTGCGTCAGATCTACGGCCTCCTCTATAAATGGGTGCCAGTATCTCATCCCCACGTATATCTTAAAATACCCTGACGGGTGTTTTGCGGCAGAAGAGGTGTTTAAGACCCTTTCGAGTGCCTGAGCCTGGGCAGATGTAATGTCAAGAAGGGGCGATCTGCCTCCTATCATGTCGTAGGCCTTCATTGTCTTTTTTGCCCTTGTATTAACAATAATGGAAGCAATGGTCTTTTGCAGAAATGAGGGTCCAAGTCTGATTATATCGCGGTCTGAAAAGAGGTTGTATAAGAATGGCTTTACAGCCTTAGAGGAGTCCGGACCGCCTAAGTTTAAAAGAATAACACCTATCATTTCACCTACCTCTTCAGTTCTTCCAGGACATTTATGGCCACGCCCTTGCTAAATCCCTTTATCTCTGAAATCTCCTCTGGAGATGCCTTCTTTATATTGTCAAGGCTGGCAAAATGCTTTAAGAGTTCGAGTCTCCTTTTCTTGCCTATTCCTGGGACCTTCTCAAGAGGAGATTCCGCCAATCTCTTATCCCTCAATCTCTTGTGAAAGGTGATAGCAAATCTGTGGGCCTCATCCCTTATCTTTTTCAAAAGCAGCGATGCCTTGTTCTCGACATAGAGCCAATTATCCAGATCGATAATTTTACCACTCAGCAAAAATGCCCTGTCGGGCTTCTTGGCGATGCCTATAATATCTGCCTTTATGCCGAATTCACCAATTACCTTTCTTGCCACCTCAAGATGCCCCTTTCCCCCGTCTATAACAATAAGGTCTATCGCTATATCCTTTTTTTTAAATACCCTTTCAATAATCTCCTTCATCATAGAATAATCATCGACGCCCTGAACACCCTTTATCTTGAGATGCCGGTACATATCTTTCTTAAAATCGCCATCCTCCCAGAATACAAAGGCACCCACAGATTCACTGCCATGGATTGTGGAGACATCAAATGCACCAATAGATGAAGGAATATTTGCTAAATTCAGATTATCCTTCAATATCTTTAGAGTATCTTCCGCAATCGATACCTCTTTTGAATTAAGGTGTAGTCTTGCATTGTCATTCGCCATCCCGAGAAGCTCCAGCCCTTTACCACCTTCAGGGGTATCTATGCGGACACTCTCTCCCTTTTTATCGCTAAGCCATTCTGTCATCGCATCTGCGTCATGCGGCATCACATTGGTTAAAACAATAGACGGTGGAATTATCTCCTTGGCGTAAAAAAGCCCTATAAAGCTATGTATTATCTCAGGATCTTCTGCTGCGAGCGGCGATTCTAAAAAGAAGTGCCTTGCACCTATGAGCATACCACTTCGCACAAATAAGAGATTTATTACTATACTGTTGCCTTCTTTGTAGTGTCCGATGACATCTATATCTCCAAGCTCTGGGGCTATAACCTTCTGGGACTCAAACGCACGGCGGAGATTGAATATCATGTCTCTCGTATTTGCAGCATCTTCAAATCTCATATCGTCAGCAAGCCGCTGCATTTTTTCATCGAGTCTTTCTATTAACTCCTTTTTCTCCCCCATGAGAAAGAGCCTCACATCCCCAACAATTTTCATATATTCTTCTCTATCAATATGCCTCGCACAAGGCGCAGAACACCTCTTCATCTGGTATCGAACGCATGGCCTGATAGGTTTGTCCAGAGAATATCCGCAAGTTCTGATTAAAAAGTTTTTGCGGATAAATGTGATAGCTTCCCACAGAACCTTCGAAGGAAGATATGGGCCAAAATAGAGGTTGCCATCTTTCTTAACACTCCGAACAACTTCCAGCCGCGGCCATTCCTCCATCACTGTTATTTTAATATAGGGATAATTTTTATCGTCCCTGAAGATGATATTGAACCTTGGTCTATATTGTTTTATCAGATTTGCCTCTAATATCAGCGCCTCCAGCTCGTTATCTGTAACGATATATGAGAAGTCCTTAACCATCCTGACCATTACTGCCTTGCGTGGTTCAAAAAGAGCAGAATCCTGGAAGTAGCTTCTCAGTCTATTTCTGAGATTCTTTGCCTTGCCAACATAGAGGACACAGTCCCTTTGCCCTTTAAAGATGTAGACCCCTGGCCTGGAGGGCAGATAGGAGAGTTCAGAAACCATAAAAATACTATATCATACTGGAGAGTTCCGAGAGAAATTCGGAAAATAATGCACTTAAGATGCCTGTGCCATCAAGAATGGTTAGCGACATTTAATAGAGGTTATCCAGCATACTGATTCACGAGATTGAATTTTAATTTTCCAGTAGTCAGATATGTCAACATAAAATTGTTGCCCTATCAATTTGGAAAAGAGCCAGGAAGAAACCTGTATTCGCGACATCTTGAGAAGACCTTCAAGGCAGCCGTTAATGAGGGAAAAACGCTGAGGATTCAATTTAAAAACCTCGTATAGCTTTGATATCAAAGTCATGCCTGGCCATTTTTATAGGAATGGATGATCCAGGAAAAAAGAATTTGAGGCTCGCGATTAAAGAGATGGCGCTTGTTTCATCAAGAAAAGTGCAAGGGAAAAGGCAACATCCAATTTCATGCATGTTCTGCGCGAATGTCCCCGATGCGCCGTCCTACTTAACACGACAGGGAAGATAAACAAGTGATTACCGACACCACCTTTTTCACAAATGAACCAGGCTATGCATTGCTTGATCGATTCAAAAAGACACTAAAGCATGTCCAGTGCTTTGATGTTTTAGTCGGATATTTCCGCACCAGCGGATTCCATCAATTATGCGAATCCTTTGATTCTATTGATAAAATCAGAATTTTGATCGGGTTGAATATTGATCGGAAAGCCTATGAAATCATTGAATCAATACGATCCAGGGGAGAATTTGACTTTGAATCCCACGGCAGAAAATTTCAAAACAGTACTACACGATGCTGGACAAAAACAAGGCACTGTTTGATTTGATAACGTCAGGCGATGTGGCGGGCGACAGAGGATCAGGAAGCAGGGGAGGACTTTCAAATGAACGTTATGTAATAATACGTTTAAAGGCGAATGAACTTAGAAAATATCAGGGCTTTATCGATGACGATGAGGAGTACATCAAACTTGTTTTGAAAGGGCACGAATACGGCGTAATTCCAAAGAACACCACTAAAGGAATCAAGAAAAAGATCGAAAAAGAGATCAACCCTCTCAAGGTTCTGACAATACTGAAGAAAAGTATCCCCTATAATATCCTGGGCGTGGAAAGATCCGACCAGCCAATTATATCATCAAAAAGGGAAGTTATTTTGTCTGAATATTTAGCTGGAGAACAGAAAAATAAATGAGGAGAATAACATTACATTGAGTTCTATTTACAAACAACAACGAACATGAAAGGAGGAAATTTTATGCATAACACAGGCTTAAAGATAGCTGAAATTAACAAAGATTTAGCCCTTCTTCCCGAGAATAGATTAGATGAAGTCAAAAATTTCATCACATTTATTTTGTCTCAAAACAAAGATAAAAAAGAAAAATTGTTCGGATGAGAGGCATCTGGAAAGGTAAGGGGTTTGAAGGTCTGGATATAGATAAAGAAATTAAGGCAGTCAGACAGGAAATGTCTGAGTCCATCCTAAAAAGGGAAGTGTGATCTATGGAATATCTTGCAGATACAGTGACAGTTATTCGACATTTTTCCGAAACAGGAACAATTGGAAAAAGGGCATTTGAAGTTATTAACGGCATTGAGCGAGGAGAACATCATTGTTATGTTTCAACAATTTCGCTGGTGGAAATTCTGTATTTATCAGAAAAGAGACGAATAGATATCAGCCTTGAAAAAACACTGGAAAAAAATAAAGGGCTCAGAAAATTATTCGGTTATAAGTTTAACGGCTCAAATCGTTAAGCTTGCCGAATCTATAGATTTCCCTGAAATCTTTGACCGGCTCATTATATCTACAGCAAAATACCTCAAAATCCCTATACTGACATGTGATAAAAAAATTTCCAGTGTAAACTTTATAGAAACTGTATGGACTTGAATATTTAGCCAGAGGGGACGAACTTGGATAAAAGAGCCGCAATCAGCTTGATTCGAGATGCTTTAGAAAATCCTTTTGATAAAAGAAAATTTGCTTATCTTGTCAGCAACATGCTTGATCGTATTGAGGCTGCGCCGTTTATCTACCGTGGCAACCTTATTCCAGATGCCTACAAACCATATATTAGCACTCTTGAGCGGATAGGAAAGTATAAAGATAGAGAAGGAAACAAAATTGATCTTTTGATTGTCCAGCTTAAAAAAGAGACTTCTCTTGAACGTGCCCGCACAATGCAGAGGAATTTTATAGCCTGGTATCTAAACGGGAGTCGTGGCGGCGCGTTAAAAGATGCCGCTCTGGCCGCTTTTGTCTCGCCTGATACGGAAGACTGGAGATTTTCCCTTGTTAAAATGGATTACCTCCAGGATACCTCCGGCGAAAAAGTGAAGGTCAAAAAGGAGCTCACCCCTGCACGGCACTTTTCGTTTCTGGTCGGCAAGAATGAAAACAGTCACACCGCTCAGAGCTGTCTGCTCCCTGTCTTAGAAAAGAAGGTTCAGGACCCCACCCTGATAGAAATCGAAAAAGCCTTTGATATTGAAACTGTCACCAAAGAGTTTTTCTTCAAATACCGTGAACTTTTCCTGCGCACAAAGGAAGAGCTTGACAGGGTTGTTAAAAAAGATCCGAAAGTCAAGGCTGATTTTGAGGCAAAAGGTGTTGATGCTGTAAACTTTGCAAAGAAACTGTTAGGTCAGGTTGTATTTCTGTATACAACGAAAGACTGCATAAAAGAAGATTTCTGGATTTCAGCAGCATGATGTCGCATGCGGTTGGATTTCTTGAGAAAGATAAAAGCATTTTTTTAGAAGTTCGTAAAAGATTTACCCATCTTACTGTTGATGAGTACCAGGATGTGGAATCTTTTTCGAAATTGACCTCCTTTTGAAATCGAAATTACTTCTGGCAACCAGTTTTCGGAGTCACGATAGGCAGCCAGACGGGCCTGCCGTGCCTCATATAGATTTTGTTTTCTCTGGGTTAAGATCACCTCCTTTAGACCCGCCAGTGTCTGAGCAGGTGTAACATAGCCCAGACTACTATGCGGCTCATGATTATAGATGGAAGGAAAGCGTTGGAACCAATCAATTACATCCGCCACCTGCGGAAAATGGCTTGGCGCCTCCCGGTGATACTTCAAGGTTTTGATAAAAGCCTCAATTCAAGCCTGATCATCAGGAGTATGGGGCCGTCCAAAATGAACAGGCAAGTTAAGATTCTTAGTAAGATACCTTTTCGTATAGGACGATTTCATCGCAGATCCTCGGTCAGAATAAGCCATCAAAGTAGAAGCAATGGATTCAGGAATAGAACTACAGGCCTGTTTTTTGTCTTGACAATGGGGAGAGGCTTATGGAATTGGGTAGAATTACAGAATTAATGCAATTACGGGTAATATGTTACCGTGAAAATCCATGATCTTAATTAAAAAATTGGAGTATTAATGTACAAGGTTGAATGGGATAGTAAAATTAATGGCATTTTACTTAACGACAAGATAAACGATAAAGAAGAAATCATTCCGCCAAGGCCTGTCTTCTGTGAAGAATTGGACCTCTTAGGCTTTGATAAGTATTGGAATTATCCAAAGACAAAAGAACCGTTATTATGGTCAATTGGTAGACGATATTATAATAAAGGTGTTTGGGTGGCAGAAGCTAAGGGAGGCAACATTTATGAAAGTCCTGAACTGGCAATCAAGCATAAACTGAGCTTGGAACCGATAAACCTTAAACTGTTACTAAAGAAAAATGAAGAGGTTTTGTTTATTATTGAAAATGAAGCAATGGACTTTGTCGAATATGTACATAAAGAGTATAAAGATAAGGTTGATTATTTTGCGGTCGCGTTTAGTGGAGGGAAAGATTCTCAAGTTGTTTTAGATATTGTAAGCAGAGTTTTAGCTCCCGATGACTATATGGTAATTTTCACTGATACGACCATGGAAATTCCCTTCACCTATGAAACCGTCGAAAAAACAAAAGAGACATATCAAAAAGCATACCCCGGATTGAAATTTCATACCGCAAGGCCTCCCAAAGACGCTCTTGAGTTTTGGGAGCAGTTTGGACCTCCCAGCAGAATTCACAGATGGTGTTGTTCTGTTTGTAAGACTGCTCCGTTTGTACGTCTTGCTAGGAAAATTCACAACGAAAATGGCTATGGTGGGCAACCAAAGATTTCGGTATTCGAGGGCATTCGGTCTGTAGAAAGTAATAGAAGAAGCAGATATTCAAGAGAAGCCAGGGGTGTCAAACTGTAGATTGTCAACACTTTTGACCCCTTTTCCGCAAATAAAATTGACCCCCCTTTTTTTTTACTTAACCTTTTTCAGCTT
>JAJOKM010000033.1:0-4995 GCA_021129835.1 Thermodesulfovibrionales bacterium
TTAGGCAGTCAACTGCTTCAGATGTCAAGAGGAAAGATTTGACCCCATGCTCCCCTCCCCATGCTCCCCCCATGCTCCCCCCCTGGTCGGCAGATAAGGAGATGAAAACCATGGCTAAAAGAAAAAAGGATGTTCTCGTTACAAAGGACGCGGTAGAAGTAGAGGCCAGCGGTAAGAGCGATCGTCGATGCTACTTAGACGAAGTTCTTAAGAGCGCCCGGCGGGCAGCGCAGGCCTATGAGTCCTACTCTCAGGAGCAGGTCGATAAAATAACGGAGGAAGTCGCGCTGGCGAGTGCTGATGCCCGTATCACGCTTGCAGAGATGGCTGTGGAAGAGACCGGTATGGGCATTGTTGTGGATAAGGTAATCAAGAACCATTTTGCCGCTGAGTATATCTACAACCAGATTCGTAACATTTCTACCTGTGGAGTCATCCATGATGACAAGGTCAACCGCATCAAGACCATTGCCCATCCAGTTGGCGTGGTAATTGCGGTGATCCCAGTGACTAATCCTACCTCCACGGCGATGTTCAAGGCGATCTCCAACCTGAAGGCACGTAATTCGGTTATTTTTGCCCCCCATCCCCGATCTGCACGCTGCACCGCTGAGACTGTGCGCATTATGAAAAAAGCTGCGGCAGAGGCAGGTGCACCGGAGGATATTTTGCAAGTTATCACAGACCCCTCTGTTGAGGATACCGCGTACCTGATGGCCAATGGAGATCTCATTCTGGCCACCGGAGGGCCCTCCATGGTGAGAGCTGCCTACAGGTCTGGCAAGCCGGCGCTCGGAGTGGGATCGGGCAATACCCCCGTATATTTCCACCATTCTGTGAATCTGAACCGGGCAACGGAAGACTTGATCAAATCGAAAACCTTTGATAACGGTGTGGTTTGTGCTTGCGAAGCATCGTTGATTATAGATCAAGAGATATTCAAACAAACGTTAGATTTATTCCTTGAGCGGGGATGTTATCTCATGTCCGAGGAAGAGGCAGTCAAGGTTGCCGGCCTAATCGCCAACCGACTGGGAGATATCTGCGGTCAATACGCTTGGAAGATCGCTCAGTTAGCTGGCTTTAATGTACCCAAGAGCACAAAGATTTTGCTTGCCCGAGGAAATGTGGGAACCATTGATTGGAATGATGCCTTGGCGCGCGAGAAGCTCTCGCCGATCCTGACATTATACAAGGTCAATGGCATGCAGGAAGCGGTTAAGGTAATGAACTGCCTGCTCACTATGCAGGGAATGGGGCACACAGCCGTCATTCACGCCGAGGACCAGGAGGCGATTAAATTTGTTACGGAGAGGATTCCGGTAGGGCGAATGCTCATTAACCAGCCGGCATCGCAAGGGGCAATCGGCGATATATATAACTTCGGACTTACCCCTTCCCTAACTTTGGGCTGTGGTTCCTGGGGCGGCAACTCCATCAGCGGCAATGTGAGCGTGGTTAATTTGCTCAATGTTATTACCGTAGCGGACAGACATCAGAATATGGAATGGTTCCGTATCCCCCCAAAAATATTCTGGGGACCTGGTTCTCTTGGCTACCTGCGCAATACAGAGATTTTTAAACGGGCTGCCCTCATCACCGATCGGGTAATGGTCGATCTAGGATACGCGCAACGAGCCCAGGATCTCCTGAGAGAGGCAGGCGTACAGGTCTTGACCTTTGATAATGTAGAGCCCGATCCCTCCGTGCATACAGTACGCCGTATCACTAATTTTCTTAACAGCTTTAATCCAGACCTCATCGTGGCTCTGGGTGGTGGCTCGCCCATCGATGCTGCCAAGGCGGGCTGGCTATTTTATGAGCGTCCGGAAGTGGATTTCAAGGATGTGGCGGTGCGTTTTATGGACATCCGCAAACGGGTTTTTAAGATCCCGCCTTTGAGCGAAAAGGCCAAATTTATAGCCATACCGACCACCTCGGGTACGGGCTCGGAAGTGACCGCCTATACTATCATTACCGATGAGAAAGGAGAGAAATTTGCCCTGGCGGACTATGAGTTTACCCCTTGGTGTACCATCATTGATTCGGATTTGGTGATGACCTTACCTAAAAGCGTTACGGCTATCACTGGCATGGATGCGTTAAGTCATGCCTTGGAGGCTTACGTTAGCACCATGGCTTCGGATTATACCGACCCCTTAGCACTGCAGGCTGCGCGGTTGTTGTTCGAATACCTGCCCCGAGCTTATGATAATCCCCAGGATCGGGAAGCGCGAGAGAAAGTGCACAACGCGGCCACCATTGCCGGGATGGCATTTACGAACGCAGGTTTAGGTATTTGCCACTCGCTCAGCCACAAGATCGGAGCTGCTTTCCATATCCCGCATGGACTGGCCAACGCTATATTCCTTCCGCACGTGATCCGCTATAATAGCGCCGAAATACCTACTAAATACGCAACCTGGCCGCGTTACCAGACTTACTCCACTCGGGAGAGGTACGCTCACATAGCGGCATTCGTGAAGATTGGATCTTTGTGCGCTAAAGGGAAGGCCCAAGCCGACGAGGCCCTCGACTCAGAGACCCTGGCGGAGACAACATCCAGTCTTATGCAACGCCTTGCCCTTCCTCTCACTCTGAAGGAGGCCGGAGTGCCTAAAGATGAGTTCGAGATTCGAGTGAAGGATATTGCCAAGCGCGCATTTGATGATCAGTGCACGGGAACTAATCCCAGATATCCACTGATCCAGGAGCTGGAGAGCCTTTACCGCCAAGCTTATGAGTAAGGGATAAGGTAAAAGCCCAAGACCATCATGAGGATTCCCCACCTGAACCCCCCCTAAAAAGCGGACATATCTGGGATTTTTAAAGGGGGTCCGTCCCTTTACTAGACACATAAGTTTATGATACCATGGAAATAAGCTGGAGTTCAGAGGGAAACAAGAAAGGCCTTGACATCTTCATAAGTTTATGATAAGATGGAAACAAGTTGGAGTTCAGAGGGGAATAAGAAACTGGAGATTTTTCGGGTCGGCGCTGGGATCAAGGTAACACGTCGTGTCGAGAAGTTACGATAAATCGGAGAGATTGAATTTTTTGGAAAACTAAATTGTTAATTGAGGCTTTTGCAAAAGTATGAGAATGCCCCCTTTTGTCATTCCGAACGAAGTGAGGAATCTTTTACTATCAATGAGTTATAAGACCCCTCGTGTCGCTCGGGGTGACATTTTCGGGACTTTTGCAAGAGGCTCAACTGTTATATGAATTTAAAGTCAATAGTTACGATAAAACTAATTTAACACATCTCGGAATTTCTATAACTTTATGTTGTGCTGTAGGGTTAGAATGTTGGCAGTGAAGTAACGGTTGCCACCGTGCCAATAAACAATGCAAGGAATGCAGATACCCTGCAACGTATATTCTCGGAGTAAAGCGTCCTGTAGTCGCTGTTGGCGGCCGGTTGTGCATTCCACTATCAATTTCTGATTTCTGCGTGTTTATACTCTTAATCGGGGCACATGGCAAGCCCTTACGAGGAGGGAAAGTACGTGAAAACCTGCCATTCTTTAAAAATCGGTCTTTAATAATTTTACACAATTAACTTGACACTACCAGATTGAAAAAAGGGGGATAAGACTAAAAAAATGAACCTGTATAAAAAAATATTAACTCCGCTGGATGGATCAGAATTTGCCGAGTGCAGCTTAAAGCATGTTCAAGAAATTGCGGTTGGATGTCACGCTTCTGAGGTGGTTTTATTTTTGGTGTTAGACCCTATTCGTCAAACTCCGGAGCTGTCTGTTGAGGACCGGCGTAAAGCAGAACAAAAAGTTGAAGCTGAAGCAGCAAACTACCTTAATAAAGCAGCAGGTAAATTGAAAGAAGCGGGAGTGACTACGAGAATTGAAATCACCAGAGGTATAGCGGCTGCTGAAATAATAGACTATGTAAGTGATCAGGGTATAGATTTAGTAATTATGAGTACTCGTGGCAGAACAGGAATTTCGCGCTGGGCTCTTGGGAGTGTGGCTGAAAAAGTATTGCGGCGTTCTGTGGCCCCGGTATTGATAATTTCACCAGTTACTTTGAATGTCAAGGCTCATGAAAAAATAGTGGGAAGATAAGCATGAAAAAGAAAATATTAAAAACACGGTGGCTTGCTGTGGCGAAAACTCTGAGAAATGACAGAGTTTTGGCATGCTACTAAAATTTTGAGCAAGAGAAGGGAGATATAATCAAAAGTTGTGTTTAGTTGTGTTTAAAGGATTAGGTGGTGTGCCTTTCGGGTGCCTTGTTTGCAGGCAATAAATCGATCATTTTGAAACATCAAAAGGAAGGATACACACCATGAGTCAAGATAACTTAGCTGAACTAAAAAAGCCAGAACCAGTTGTTGATGGCCTCATTATGGAAATATTACGCGATGAAGCAAAGAAGTTGTTAGATGAGGCATTAGAGGCAGAAATAGCAGGCTTCTTATCTCAGTATGCCGATCTTAAAGATGATCAGGGGCGTATGAGAGTTGCCGGTAGTGACTATTTGCCTAAGCGTGAGATCCACGCCGGGGTCAGCCCGGTACCAGCAAAAGCTCCTCGTATTCAAGATAGTCAACCCAAATATAAAGCAGATCGAATTAGATTCAACCCCTCCATAGTTCCGTCTTACCTTAGAAAAACAAAAAGCATGAAAGAAGTGATACCAGGGCTTTACTTAAAAGGCATTTCCACCGGAGATTTTAGAGAGGTTCTGGTGCCAAAGAGCATTCAGGTTAAAGCCAAGGAAAAACTTCATATGGTCTGGATGGCGCCTGAGAAAGATGAAGCAGAAAAACACCTTGATGATTTTGACGGGGTTAAATTTATCAATGAAATAGAAGAAAATCGGGAAATTGCCTAATGCTATACGCAACAGTGGGCAATAACTCAAAGGGAGGTGGCGCTATATGAGAGTGTGAGACAGGTATTAAAGGTATTAAAGGAGGGTAATCACAAATTTTAAGGAGGTAAAGGGATGGGAAAGAAAGTATGGCTAATT
>JAJOKM010000033.1:5095-15987 GCA_021129835.1 Thermodesulfovibrionales bacterium
AGTAGTAGAACCAGTTGAGGTGATTGAATGGAGGATCCAAAGCCTGATGGCCGCTGGCACCTTAGGCTATGAGACATTTGTCAGGTTTACTGAGCGGGTCGAGGAGATGAGCGGTGGACGGCTTGTAATAGAGCCGTTTCCATGCGGGGCGATCGTAGGCCCTTTCGAAAAGCTTGATGCCGTACGTGCCGGGGTGTTTGAGGGATTCCATAGCGTGTCGGTTTACTGGACAGGTAAACACCCTGCCTTTCCCCCATTCTATGGTCTGGTAGCGGGTTTCCCCGAATCTTGGCAATACGAAGCCTGGTTTCATGAATGGGGCGGCATTGAACTAGCACGAGAGCTTTATGAGCCGTTCGATCTTTTCTTCGTCGGACCGCAGATGTGGGGCGCTGAGAGTATGCACTTCAGATTCCACGTGGACAGTATCGCCGACTTTGCAGGAAAGAAGTTTAGAACAACGCCTGGCATGACCGCGGACTTCTTTGACGCATTGGGTTTCGCTGTCGTCATTCTACCAGGGGGAGAGATATATCCTGCATTGGATAAGGGTGTTATTGATGGTGGCGAGTTCATGCCGCTCGCTATTAACTACGAGCTCGGTTTCCACGAAGTAGCAAATTATTTCATGAAGACGGGATTCTTTCTCCCAACAGCGGCAAGCGAGTTTGTGGTAAGAACGGATAAGTGGGAGGCTCTCCCTCCTGACCTCCAGGCCATTGTTATAGCCGCTAACCGGGAGTGGTCTTCAGAGCAATGGCTCACCAACTACATTGCTAATTTCGAGGCCAGAGCGTCGATGCTTGCGCTGGAGAACGTAGAAGTGGCGATTCCCGAGCACGAGATGGCTGTAATAAAGGAAACAGCCATAGAAGTGTGGGAAAAGTGGGCAGCAAAAGATCCATTGGCTGGCAGAGTTGTTGAATCCCAGATGGAATTCATGCGGTACCTTGGGATTATCGAGTAAAGTAGTAGCCTACTGCTAAAGCGGTCCTGGGAGGATTAGTGTCTCTATCTAACCTCCTCCCAGGACTCATATTTGACTTGAGGTGCACCGAAATGAGGACATTTATACGTGCCATTGGTTTCATCAGCGAGTGGTCGGGGAAGATCTTCAGCTTTCTATGGCTGCCGGTAGTGCTCGTAATAGTGTATGAAGTAATACTCAGGTATGTATTTGCCGCTCCCACTATATGGGCTCACGAGGTGATGATATATCTCTGTGCGATGATATATATAATGGGTGGGGCCTATACACAATACCTCCGCAAACATATTTCGATGGATATTTTCTATAGCCGTTACTCGCTACGGGGGAGGGCTATGTTAGACCTGATCACCTTTCCATTTTTCTGTCTCTTTGTCGGCGCATTGTTGTGGGCGGGGGCAGACCGTGCTTGGGATGCAGTAATGATCATGGAGACGACCGGTACACACTGGAACCCACCGATATGGCCTGTCCTGCTGCTGATACCGCTGGGGGCTCTTTTGCTGTTGCTCCAGGGACTATCCAAATTTATCGATGACCTTACTACGGTTATCGGAAGGAAATAAAGAGTGGATATTGAACTTCTTACTATATTCATGTTTGGCGCCTTAGTGCTATTGTTAGTACTAGGGCTGCCCTTCGCCTTTGCTACTGGTGGCACAGCCGTGATATTTCTTATCTATCTGTGGGGGCCTCCGGCCCTCATGCTAATAGTGATGCGCATCTGGGACTTAATGGGCAGTTTCATCCTGGTTGCCGTTCCGATGTTCATCTTCATGGGTGCCGTGTTAGAACGTTCTGGAATTGCCGCTGCCCTCTACGAAGCGATCTACCAATGGATGGGGCGGCTCAGAGGTGGGCTGGCGATGGCTACGGTGGTGGTTTGCGCTATTTTAGCGGCGATGGTCGGAATAGTCGGTGCCGGTGTAGTCACCATGGGGATCATCGCCCTTCCGGAAATGCTCAAGCGCCGTTATCACAAGGGCATGCCACTGGGGAGTATTTGCGCTGGCGGGGCACTGGGATATCTCATTCCTCCTAGTATATTATTCATTTTCTATGCTATGGCAGCCGGGGTGTCGGTGGGGGCATTATTTGCCGGCGGCTTCCTCCCCGGCTTACTCCTTGTTGTCCTTTATATTGTTTATATTGGGATCAGAGGTTACTTTCAGCCAGACATGGCTCCAGCAGTGCCCAAAAAGGAGATACTCCCCCTGAAACGCAGACTGATCCTCCTCAAAGGGGTAATCCTTCCTGTTCTCCTCATTTGCGTCGTGCTAGGGTCGATTTTTACTGGTATTGCCACTCCCACAGAGGCCTCTGGCATTGGCGCTATGGGTGCCCTCATCTGTGCCGCTGTCCGCCGTCGACTTACTTGGGGAATGCTGAAAGAGGTATCGTACTTAACTACCGGGCTCACCTGTATGTTCATGTGGGTCGTATTCGGGGCTTCTGCCTTTGTAGGCGTCTACACGCTTGCCGGTGGTGCCAGATTCTTGGAAGAGGTGATTCTTGGATTACCATTATGTCCCTGGGGAATACTCATAGCTATACAGATCGTTCTCCTCATTTTGGGGATGTTTGTCGATTGGAGCGGTATTCTTATGCTGACCATGCCTATCTTCGTCCCTATAATCGTGGAGCTTGGCTTTTGTCCTATATGGTTCGGTATCCTTTTCTGTATTAATATGCAGATAGCTGTCTTGTCGCCGCCTTTTGGGTTAACCCTTTTTTATCTCAAGGGGGTGGCACCGCCGGAGATAACTATGGGCGATATCTATCGCTCCGTCTGGCCGTTCATCGGCATTCAGTTGCTTGTTCTAGCTCTAGTCATGATATTTCCCCAGATAGCCATGTGGCTTCCGAATCTGCTGTTGTAAAGAAAAAGGGAATTAAATGGGGCGTGGCCCTATTATTTATTATTTATTGAATAAATCCGCTGTGGGTCGCAGCAGAAAGCTCGCTCAAGACGAGTTTCTGCAGATTTTTGGATTCGTATTTTTACGGGCATAAAGCCCTACACTACCTCATCTCTACTAAATTTGGAGAAGAACCGTTTTTTGCTTTTTCAGTGGAATTATGGCGGTGAGCACAGAACCTCTGTCTGCGATACTCTCGCCCTCTATTTTGCCATCGATGGCGGCTGCCAGCCTTTTTGCTATGGCAAGCCCTGAAAATTCCGGGTGGTATAGGGAGGCGTCAGCCTCCTGCTTTAATGCCTCAGGTTTAATGCCTTTCCCTGTATCAGCAATTGTTATCTCTATCTGTTCTGTGCCATCTATCATCTCCTTAACAGACAGTAGCGTAATTGTTCCGACATCAGTATGTCTTATTGCATTGCTTACAAGACTGACCAACAAGTTTTTCAAGGAGCCTCTGTCAGTATATATCGGTTTATCTGAAAGCAGGGCATCACAATCAGCAATTAATTCTATCTCCTTTGTCCCTATAAGATCCTTTGCAATAACCTCAATCTCTCCTATGAGGTCACAGAGGATAAATCCCTCTGGTGATATAGCCTTCTGTCCGCTTTCGATCATAGAGAGATACTGAAGACTCTCTATCAGGAGGAGCATACCCTTTGCGTCAGTTAAGATATCCTCAAGCCCTTTTTTGTTTGGCCAAAGGAGGACTTCTCTACTGGCAGCCATTTCTGCATTGCTGACTATAGAATTTAACATCGCCTTTAGTTCATGAGGCACTTTAACGAAAGTCTTTGGCTGTGATTCCACCTCATTTACAGGTCTTGATGCTGGGCCTGCAGTAAGTCTCGGGGCAAGATATGAATTCTGGACTATAATAATCAGGATTATTGCACCGCCAACTGAGAGATAAATGATCAGCAATATGATAAATGATTCTGTAACCGCAGACTTATCAACTGTGCCTATAAGTTGTAGAGGGACACTTTTTAGATCAGCAACATAAAAAAACATCCCATCTTTATATCCGCCGGTATCCTTTTCTGCGTCTCTTATTATGTTGCCGGGCATCCCTTCTTTTGCTATCACGATATTGCCTTCCATGTCTATTAATCTTATTTTCGCACTCTTGTATAAACCCCTTTCTATCTTCAGAAGATCCCTCAAGGTCTCTCCCCTCTTTATAGTGTAAAGTAAAGCCATGACATCTTTATTTACATCGAAGATGGGCGTAAGAAAGCTTATATCATGAGCTGCACCGGACACCGTCTCTCCAGCAGCGGGAGGGTGAATAGCTACAACAATTGTTTCCCTTATCTTCGTCACTAGATGTTTGAAAAAGTCTTTACCGGACCAATCCTCACCTATTATTTTATCTTTACTGCTCGCGATAACCCTGCCTTCCTTCGAAAGAACAGCAAACATCTCATGTCTCCCAATCGATACCTTTTCCTCGAGAAACCATGCCCGCAGCAGTGGTCCGTAGATGGCTCGCCTCTCTCCTTTAAGCAGTATTGCCACATCATCTCTGACTATGCTGAGCCTCGAAAAATTGTCGAGGTCCCTTTTGTAATGCCTGAGAGCCGAATCAATTGCGAGCGCCCTTTCTGAGACGATGACAGAAAGGCGTAATTCGTGAAAATCCTTCAAAAGAGGATAGCCTAAAGAGCAGAGACCAACACCACCAGCGATAAAAATAAACAGTACGATTAATATAGAGTATATAGATATTTTTGTATTTAATCTCTGAGAGAATTTTACCTTCATTTACGCCCTACTTAAGCCTGCTTTAATCTGTTTTGGAGAATAGCTGGGAAAGAGTATTTCTCTGCTCAACTAATTGTCATCCACGCAGGCTGTTGAACGGGAGGGATACATAACTTAAGAATCGCCAACCTTAACTAATAGTATAACCTTTATATTTTCAGTATATCCACTTCTGGATAACGGCTATTTGATTTTATTGATTTGGCTCATACATCATGGATTATAATATGAATTATGTCTTAATATAATTATACCGGGGAGGGAAATGGAGCGAAGAGACAGCATGACCTCGAGCAAAATCCTGATCAGAGGTGTTAATTGGATTGGCGATGCCGTCATGACCACCCCCGCCATAACGGCGATTAGGAAGATGCATCCTGAATCAGAGATAAGTCTGCTAATAAAGCCATTTGTATCGCCAATTTTTGAGAAAGACCCTTCTATTGATGAGATCATACTATATGAGGATAGATATAGAGGCATCCTTGGGAGGCTTATGCTTGTAGCGAGGCTGAAAGAAAAAAAGTTTTCAAGAGCAATACTCTTTCAGAATGCCTTTAATGCAGCACTGATACCTTTTTTGGCTGGAATTCCTGAGAGAACGGGATATAACAGATACAAAAGAGGCCTTCTTCTCACAAAACCTGTCCAGTTCAGCAGTGACGACAGGAGGAGTCATCATATAAACTACTACCTCAATCTTCTCGGCATATCTCTTGAAGCAGGTCTCGCGCAGCCGTGGATATATCTATCTGTTGAGGAGAGGGTGTCAGCACGCAGTATGTTGTCTAAATTAAAGAGACCCATCTTGGGGATAAACCATGGCGCCACATATGGTTCTGCTAAAAGGTGGTTCCCTGGTAGGTTTGCTGATGTTGCCGATCGATTTATGGCCGACACACAGGGAAGTGTGGTAATCTTTGGTAGTAAAAATGAGACAGATATGGCAGAGGAGATCGAAAAAGCGATCAAAAGAGATCGGACAAGCCATTTGTTGAATCTCGCCGGAAAGACATCGCTTAGAGGGCTCAGCTCACTCATCTCTGAATGCGACCTCTTTGTTACGAATGATTCAGGTCCCATGCATATTGCCTATGCAGTCGGTACGCCCACAGTAGCAATATTTGGTTCAACAGATCCAGAGCAGACAGGCCCGGTAGGAATTAGAAATAAGGTATTAAGGGCCGACATCGCCTGCAGCCCCTGTTTTAGCCGCACCTGTAAAGACAACAATATGAAATGTATGCATGCTATAACCTCAGCGGATGTATACTCTGAAATTAGCGATATAATTCCATCCAAAAAGGCGGTATTTTTTGACAGAGATGGAACATTATGCAGGGATGTTGGCTATCTAAATGACTGGAGGGATTTTAAGGTATTTCAGACAATAGATGGCTTGAAGGTATTAAAAAGTAAAGGCTTTTCATTAATAGGTGTTAGCAATCAATCTGGTATTCGGAGGGGAATTGTAGGTGAATCATTTGCAAAAGAGGTTAACCGCTTCTTTGTTGACAGGCACGGATTTGATGACTTCTACTGCTGTCCTCATCTCCCCGGTGATCACTGCCCATGCCGAAAACCCGAGCCATGGATGCTCATGATGGCAAGGGCAGAACATGGGATCGACTTAAAGAGGTCTTATGTTGTTGGAGACAAAGAGAGTGATATGCTACTTGCAAAGGCTGTAGGCGCAAAAGGCATACTGGTTAAGACAGGCAAACAACAACAATCCCATCATGCTGACTTTACAGCAAAAGACCTGAAAGAGGCCATAGATTTTATAATGTTACATGAATAAGATCGTTGTCAGAGAGATTCCTGAAAAGATACTGATTATCAAACCAAGTTCCCTTGGCGATATCGTCCATAGTTTGCCGTTTCTTCAGGTTATAAGGAATTCTTTTCCTTCTGCTGAAATCCACTGGGTTGTGGCAAAAGGGTTTGAGGGACTACTTAAAGACCATCCAATGATAAATAAGCTGTTGATTATCAAAAAAGACCAATGGAGGAAGCCTGCAAATATAGGAAAGACGATAGTTGAGGTCAGAAGATTCTTTAGAGAGACCAGGAAAGAGTCATATGACGTGGCAATAGACCTGCAGGGACTTTTAAGAAGTGGCTTGATAATTTATGCTACCAAGGCACCCATAAGAGTTGGTTTTGAAGATGCAAGAGAGGGGGGCGATCTGTTTTATACGCATAAGGTTAAGACCGGAAAGGAGATGCACGCGGTGAACAAATATTTAGAGATAGCTTCCGCCATGGGTTTAAAAGTAGGCCGGGTAGAATTTCCTATGCCTCTTATCGGGGACGCATCGAAGAAGCCCAGACTAAAGGGAGGAGACAGGAAATATATTGTAGTCGTTCCAGGTGCCCGGTGGAGGACAAAAAGGTGGTCTGCCGAAAAATTCGGCGCCCTAATCTCCATGCTCGAAACAGAGACCATAATAGTCGGAGCCGGCTCGGACACAAAGATGTCTGAAGAGATTAAGGCTAAATCAAACGGCAATGCCTTGTCAATGGCAGGAAAGACAGATATAAAGGAGCTCATATTGATAATCAGAAATGCCGAGTATGTTATATGTAATGATTCAGGCCCAATGCATATAGCCGCTGCCCTCAACATACCGGTAATCGCAATCTTTGGGCCAACAAATCCTCTGAGGACGGGACCATATGGCAGCAATCATGTTATAATCAGGCGCGATATCGACTGTGCACCGTGCTATAAGAAGACTTGTAAAGATATAAAGTGCATGGAGGACATCTCTGTGGAGACGGTATATAAAGCTATAGCGCAGAAGGGATTTGCAGGTCAGGCGGGAGTGACACTTCGAGCATAAAATCGCTCAAATTAGGTAAATGACGGAACGATTCCGAACAAGTCGGAATGACAGGATAAGGCGGTAGGTATAAGTTAGATTTTTAGCCGAGAAAAAAAGAGGAGGAAATGCCATGTGGAAAGCAGGGCTTTGAGACGGTAAATGGTGAATAAAAAAGAAGAGAGATGGCAACTTGCGCAGCTAAAAGAAGATTCTTTCTGGAGAAGAGATAATGTCTTAGATTCTCAGATGGAGCGAGTTCTTTCTCGCTATGCATCGGTTATTAGTGAGATCTCGCAAAGCCTTACACCTGATTCAAAGATTCTCGATATTGGCTGTGGCCCAACTTGTGTTGGACAGTTATTTGTCGGTGGTTCAAAGACATATTTAGATCCGCTAATGGATTCCTATTTGAAAACACATTCAGAAAGACTCCCGGACGGGAAAAAGATTTGCAGCACAGCAGAAAGTATTCCGGAGCAGGATGAAAGTTTCGATGTAGTGCTTTGCGTGAATGCCTTAGATCACATGATTGATCCTGCTGCTGCCCTTCAGGAAATTAGAAGAGTTATGAAGAAGGATGGCATGTTTATACTCGGCATCTTTCTTCATCCTGCACCAATAGCTATTGCGCGCAGGTTTATTGAAAAGCGGATGCCATTTTTTCGCGAGGATGCCCACCCGCATTCATATGCATTAAATCATATGCGAAAACTCTTATCTGAATTCTTCTCCATTCACCGTGAGATCAAGGTATTCAGAAAGAATACAGCCCTTGTTCCCTCGCTTCATCGAGAAGACTGGATGTTTATCTGCAAAAAACAGGACTCCGAAGCTTAGATTATACACTGCCTACTTAAAATTGATCTCTGTCGAGCGTCCTGTATTGTATCGCTTCTGCGATATGGTGGCTGTCAATGCTGGCCGATCCGTCTAAATCAGCAATTGTCTTTGAAACCTTTAATATCCTTGAATATGCCCTGGCGCTTAAACCGAGTTTTTGCATCGCTACATCTAAAAGGCTATGTGCACTCTCTGTAAGCTTGCAGTATTTTTTGATATGCCTCGTCTTCATCTGACCATTGGCAAATATCCTGTCGTCCTTGAATCTATTAAGTTGAACATCTCGCGCCTTTATTACTCTATGCCTTACATCCTCTGATTTTTCCCCAAAATAATCATTAGAAAGGTCTTTATAAGGCACAGCAGGTACATCTACGTGAATATCGATCCTGTCCATCAATGGCCCCGAGACCCTTGACCTGTAACGGGCGATCATATTAGGTGTGCATGTGCATTGATGCCGTGAATTGTCTCCGTAGTAACCGCAGGGACACGGGTTCATGGATGAGACGAGAACGAACTGCGCAGGATATGTTACAGTTGCGGCTGCCCTCGAGACCGTAACGAATCCATTCTCTAAAGGCTGTCTCAAGACCTCGAGGACATTCCTTTTAAATTCGGGCAATTCATCCAGAAATAATATCCCGTGGTGCGCTAACGACACCTCGCCAGGCCTTGGTGTCTGCCCCCCGCCAATCAGGGCCACATCTGATATCGTATGGTGTGGTGACCTGAATGGTCTCGTCGCAAGGAGTGATTGTCCACTTTTCAGTAGCCCTGCAACGCTATGTGTCTTTGTTGTGTCCAGCGCCTCCGCAAAGGTCATCGGTGGCAGTATTGTCGGAAGGCGTTTTGATAGCATTGTCTTACCGCTCCCGGGCGGACCAATCATCAATACATTGTGGGATCCCGCAGCGGCCACCTCTAATGCCCTTTTGGCATGCTCCTGCCCCTTAACATCAGAGAAGTCATCTTCGTATAGGGAGCCTTCTGTCATTGCTGCATGGCGGTCGATGGTGAAGGGCTCTTTTTTCGAAATGCCTCCTAAAAATTCTATAGCATCAAGAAGACTATTCATCCTGAATACATCTATCCCATCTACTATCGCTGCCTCTGCAGCACTTTCTGCTGGTAAGATAATACCCTTTAATCCTAATCTTTTTGCCTCCAATGCCATTGGCAAAACACCCCTTAATGGCTTTAGTCTCCCATCTAAGGAGAGTTCCCCGGCAAGCATATAGTCGGTCATAGAGTTTAGAGGCATTATGCCTTCTGATGCAATTATACCTATGGCGATAGGAAGGTCGAGGGAGGATCCCTCTTTCTTTAAATCCGCAGGTGCAAGGTTTATAGTAATCTGTTTTAGAGGGAACCTAAAACCTATATTTTTAAGGGCAGCCTTTATCCTGTCTTTGCTCTCCTTTACCGAGGCATTAGGGAGCCCAACCATCGAGAAGTGGGGAAGACCTTTTGCCGATATATCTACCTCAACCTCTATTAAGTGTGCTTCAATACCTATAACATAAGCACTTAGAACCCTGGAAAGCATCTCTTTCTATAAACCTCTTTTCTATGTCGCTGGTAATTTTCTGCCTTGCCCTGCCCCACCGGGGTGCAATGAGGATATCATCAGGCGCTGTCGCAAATAACCTCTGCAACACAATTGCAGGAGACAGTCTCTCGATGAAATCTACAAGAAAATCCATGTATTCTTCATATTGGAATATCTGGAAGGGTCTCCTCATGTATTGCCCTGCTAAGAGGGACCCTTTTATTATCTGTAATTGATGTATTTTTAAAAATTCTATTGGAAGCCCTGAAATTACATCAGCCATTTGTAGCATTTCATCCCTCGTCTCTGTTGGAAATCCAGCAATGATATGGGCGCCGATGTGTATACCTTTCCCTGTTGTTAACTCAATAGCATCTAAAAATGCCTGATAGTCATGCCCCCGTAGGATATATTTTAGGGATTTATCATATATCGACTGGAGCCCATACTCGACCAGTATAAAGTAGCCCTCCGCCAGCGATTCCAATAACTCTATCTTTTCTTCATCTATGCAGTCAGGTCTCGTTCCTATGGCCAGGCCGACTACCGAAGGTTCTGATAATGCCTCCCTGTATATTCTTTCTAACTCAGATACAGAGGCATAAGTGTTTGTAAATGACTGGAAATATACGAGAAACTCTTTGACATTGTATCTGGTAGAGAGATATTTTATCCCATTTTTTATCTGTTCTTCGAGAGAGATTCCGGTCCTGCATTCTGATGGACTGAAACTGTCGTTATTGCAGTAAATACACCCTGTTGCCCCGAGGGTCCCATCCCTGTTGGGGCAGGTAAAACCTGCATCCACATTTACCTTATAAACAGTGGCGCCAAATTTATTCTTGAGATATGCTCCAAAGGCATTGTATCGTCTGATCATTATTAATTATCTATTTTTGGTAGCCCTGATGTCAAATATTCAGCAAATTTGACAAAGCGTAAAAAGCCTTAAAAAGCATTTTTCTGCCATTCCGACAGAGTCTGCCATTCCGACA
>JAJOKM010000074.1 GCA_021129835.1 Thermodesulfovibrionales bacterium
TTGCTTCACTTCGTTCGCAATGACAGGTGAAGAACAATAGCAAAAAAGGGTATTTTCGAAGGAAGGAAATCTAATAATGCATGGGGTGAGTTTATCTTGCAGCATCATCGAGTCAAAATAACGGATACTACACTGCGAGACGGGCATCAGAGTTTATGGGCTACCCGGATGCGTACAGAAGAGATGTTGCCGATATTGGAGAAGATAGATCAAATCGGCTATCATTCTTTAGAAGTATGGGGTGGCGCTACTTTTGATGTCTGTCTCCGCTATTTAGATGAAGACCCATGGGAAAGACTACGCAGCATTAAAAAAATCGCAAAAAACACGCCCTTGCAAATGCTGTTACGCGGGCAATCTGCGGTTGGTTATGCCCATTACCCGGACGATGTGGTAGAGGCCTTTGTCTCAAAAACAGTAGAAAACGGCATGGATATCATTAGAATTTTTGACGCCTTAAATGATGTTCGCAACATGGAACCGGCAATCAAATATACCAAGGCTGCCGGGGGACACGCCCAGGGGACAGTATGCTACACCATTAGCCCAGTGCACACTACAGAGCACTACTTGCAGACAGCAGAAATGCTGGCAGAAACAGGTGTAGATTCTATTGCTATCAAAGATATGGCCGGTTTATTAGCACCAGATAAGGCATATGAAATGGTCAAAACTTTTAAAGAGAAAATCGGTTTGCCGGTATACTTGCACTGTCATTTTGTTGGTGGAATGGCTGTAGGCGCTTATATAAAAGCTATCGAAGCAGGTGTTGACGTGATAGATACCGCTTCAGCGCCGCTGGCTTTCGGGGCCTCACAGCCAGCGGTAGAATTAATGGTAAAAATGTTAGAAAATACGCCGTATGCTACCGGGTTATCTTTAAGCGCCCTTTTTGAAATAGCCGCTTATTTTGAAAAATTACGCCAAGAACGAGGCTATAAACAAGGGGTAACCAGATTTAGTGATATGCGAATATTTGACCATCAAGTACCCGGCGGCATGATCACTAATTTAGTTAGCCAGCTGAAAGAACAAAAAGCGCTATTCCGTTTATATGAGGTATTGCAGGAAATTACCCTGGTGCGGGAAGAACTGGGTTATCCCCCGCTGGTGACTCCTACTAGTCAGATAGTTGGCGCCCAGGCTGTATTTAATGTCCTCACTGGTAAGCGTTATAAGCTGGTTCCCGGCGAGGTAAGAGCTTATGCCCAAGGCTTATATGGTGAACCTCCGGCTAAGATTGACCCGGATGTTTTAAGGAAGGTATTAGGAGATAAAGAGGTGATCACCTGTCGCCCGGCAGATCTACTGAAACCCAAAATGGATCTATTCAGAGAAGAAATTAAAGATTTGGCAAAATCGGAAGAAGATGTAATTTCTTATGCTATGTTTCCGCAAGTTGCTAAAAAATTTTTCCAAGATAGAGTCAGGAGGGAGCTTAATGCCAAGGATAAAGCAGAGTTGATTGAGACGAAGGGACACACCGTTTCGGATATAAAGAAAAAGGGTATCTGCAGCCAAGACGGTGAAAGACCAGAAAGCCTTGAGGAAACCCAAGAATTAAAGCCGGCTAAAAAGGAACCTTTTATCGATACAGCAGGACTGAAAGTTGTTGCTGCTCCGATGGTGGGAACTTTCTACCAAGCATCATCCCCGGGTGATGATCCCTTAGTAGAGGTAGGCCAAACGGTGAAAGCCGGTCAAGTGCTGGGCATTATTGAGGCTATGAAACTAATGTACGAAATTGAAACAGAGTTTTCTGGTGAAATAGTAGAGATTTTAGTTGATAACGGCCAATCGTTAGAGCGTGGTCAACCAATGGTTTTAATCCGCCAAAAATAGAAAGGGGGTTATTTTTTGCAACATCACCGCGTTAAGATAACCGATACTACACTGCGAGACGGGCACCAATGCTTGTGGGCTACCCGGATGCGCACAGAAGATATGCTGCCAATATTAGAGAAATTAGATCAAATTGGCTATCATTCTTTAGAGGCGTGGGGTGATGCTACTTTTGATGTCTGCCTGCGTTACTTGGATGAAGACCCGTGGGAAAGATTGCGCAGCATTAAAAAAATCGTTAAAAACACGCCCCTGCAGATGTTGCTGCGCGGGCAGTCTCTGGTTGGTTATGCTCACTACCCGGATGATGTGGTAGAAGCCTTTGTCTCTAAGGCAGTAGAAAACGGTATAAATATCATTAGGATTTTTGATGCTTTAAATGATATTCGCAACATGGAATCGGCAATCAAATATACCAAGACTGCTGGGGGGCACGCCCAAGGGGCAGTATGCTATACTGTCAGCCCAGTTCACACAGTCGAGCACTACGTGCAGGCAGCAGAAATGATAGCAGAAGCAGGGGCAGATTCTATTGCTATTAAAGATATGGCCGGTTTATTAACACCGTACAAGGCACATCAAATGGTCAAGACATTCAAAGAAAAAACAGGGTTGCCGGTGCACCTGCATTGTCATTTTATTAGTGGAATGGCTATAGGCACTTATATAAAAGCTGTCGAAGCAGGTGTTGACGTGATAGATACCGCTTCAGCGCCGCTGGCTTTCGGGGCCTCACAGCCAGCGGTAGAATTAATGGTAAAAATGTTAGAAAATACGCCGTATGCTACCGGGTTATCTTTAAGCGCCCTTTTTGAAATAGCCGCTTATTTTGAAAAATTGCGCCAAGAGCGAGGTTTTGAACTGGGGGCAACCAGATTCAGTGATATGAGGGTATTTAACCACCAAGTACCAGGTGGCATGATCACTAATTTGACCAGTCAGCTAGAAGAACAAAAAGCGCTACACCGTTTAGACGAGGTATTACAGGAAATTCCCCGGGTACGGGAGGAACTGGGTTATCCCCCACTGGTAACTCCCACCAGCCAAATAGTTGGTATCCAGGCTGTATTTAATGTCCTGACCGGTGAGCGTTATAAGCTGATTTCCGGTGAGATAAAAGCTTATGTGCAAGGCTTATATGGGAAACCTCCGGCTAAAATTGATCCGGCTGTTTTAAAAACAGTATTAGGAGATAAAGAGGTGATCACCTGTCGCCCGGCAGATTTACTGGAACCGAAAATGGATCTATTCAGAGAAGAAATTAAAGACTTGGCAAACTCGGAAGAAGATGTAATTTCTTATGCTATGTTTCCGCAAGTTGCTGAAAAATTTTTCCAAGCCCGGGCACAAAAATAGTTTACGGTTTACAGTTGACGGTTACCGGTTTGCAGTTCATTGATTGCTGGTTTTAACTGGAAACTGATAACTATCAACCAGGTAACCAGAACGTTTATTTTCGTGGCTAATAAATACCTTAGTGGCTGCAGAAAAGAGCTATTTTTATGCGTCAGCTATAGATAAAGGTGGTATTTCTTGACTTATCTCTAAAATATAGTGCAATTTATAAAGGGGAGTGGTGAGAATAATGACTGTAGCAATTGATTTATCAACAATATCAGCAACAGATGATCTTACGATAGTTCTAGGTAAGCATTGGCCGGGGATTCAAATTTACTATCCTCCAATCAAATATAATCCATTAGACGGAAGTTATGAAAGTATGGAGCAAGCCAAGCTTAGACTTCAAAAACATGCCTATAGAACGAGCGCCCATACGCTTCTTTTTGACTTGGAAGATGGATGTAAACAAAAAGATATGAGTAGGGAGTTGCTTCTGCAAGAGATTCCAAAATTTCCGCAAGAAAGAAGTTATCAAATTGCAATTCGGATTAATCCGTTTCGTACTGAAGAATATGAGAAAGATTTGAAACTGATCAAGCAGATTAGTGAGCACATTGATGTAATAATGTTAGCAAAAGCTGGGGAAGTATACGGAGATGCAGAAGTCCGTGATCTTTCCGCTTGGATGGTTGCTATCAACAGCAACTTAACCATCCAACCGATTATTGAGCACCCCAAGTCTATGCAAATTGCGTCAGACATAATGAAATACTCAACTGTGTGTCATGTAGTATTCGGTATACACGATTTTTCAAAGGCAATGGCTTATAAAATCACTCCTAAAAACTGGATTGAAGAACTGAAGGTATTTTTTAATATTCTGAATATGGAAGCTAGAATCAATGGAGTAGGAGTTATAGGTGGAGTTGATGTGTTGTTAACGCCCCATAGCCTGCCTGATAATTGCATCGAGACAAAAGATGTTCGCAGATGGCTTGATCTTCGTGGTGACGAGGCTTCTCGCACAATTTATGCACATGCTAAAACTGAAAGCGCCATGGGATTGACCGGAAAACAGGTTATTCATCCCAACCATATTAATATATGCAAAGTTGCCTTTGAGCCTTCGCCGAAAGAACTGGAGCATAATGTCTCTATTTTAAAAGCAGCGATTGAAGCCGATGCCTTGCTTGGAGGAGCGATCAGCTTTAGTGGTGAAATGCTGGATCCACCGATGTTTGGAAAGGCCCTACAAGTTATTTTAAGGGGATATGCATTGCGTTCGCTATCGGAAGAACATATGCAGTTTGCGTTAGAAGTCTTAAAGCTACTTCCGGTGTATACAATTCGTGAAAACTGGCCTTACGGTCGTATATAAAGAAAAAGGGGGCAGCAAAATGAACACGCAACAAGGCCAACAATGGCAGTTTGACATACCTGAGTTTTTCAACATTGGCACTGCTTGTACATCAAAACATCTTGGCACTGAAAAAGAGCATTCCATAGCGATGATTATTGAAGATGATCATCTGGGAACAGCTACTATCAGCTATAAAGAGTTAGCCGATCAGTCAGATCGATTTGCTACATTTATGCTTAGTATTGGGATAAAGGAAAGGGATCGGATACTGATATTTTTAAAAAACTCTTTGGCTTATCCAATATCTTTTTTCGGTATCCTTAAAGCTGGCATGATCGGAGTTCCGACTTCCACTTTACTCAGTGGTTCTGAGGTAAAGTATTTAGCTATGGATTCACAAGCGAAAGCAATTGTATTGTCTGCCCCGATGTACGATAATCTTTTCCCGTATTTTGAAGATTTATATAATCTAAAGAATATCATAGTAGCAGGAATTGATAGTGTTGATGAGCTTAGGAAACCCAAAAAAATCCAAGTATATAGCTTAAAGAAGGTATTAGAAGTGACTAGTCCGATAAAGAACCCTTATAATTCAAAAGTTGGTGAACCGGCTTACTTGGTGTATACTTCGGGAACATCCGGTTTTCCAAAAGGTGTGTTACACTCTCATCGTTCCTTGCTGGGCAGAACTCCGGCCAGCAAATATTGGTTCGACTTTAAAGAGCATGATCTGATTTTACACTCCGGAAAATTTAACTGGACTTATGTTTTAGGTTCAGGATTGATGGATCCGCTATATCATGGTCATATGGTTATTGCTCATGAGGGCGAAAATAATCCTGACACCTTGATTAACCTGATTAAAAAACATAACTGCACTATTTTTATCGGTGTGCCTACTATCTATAGACAAATAATACAAAAGACTAAATATACCCAAGATGATACTCCGAGCCTTAGACACTGCATGAGTGCAGGAGAAAGTTTGTCTGCTGAAATAATTGGAGCATGGCAAGAGAGATTTAATCAAAATATCTATGAAGCAATTGGGATGAGTGAACTCTCTTATTATATTTCTCACTCGGTTTATCAGCCTATCCGTCCAGGGTCTGCCGGTTTTGTGCAGCCAGGTCATTTGGTAAAAATACTAAATCCAGGCACTCTGGAAGAGGTAGGTATAGAAGAGGAAGGGATGATATGTGTTAGTTTAGATGATCCTGGGCTGTTTTTGGAGTACTGGCATCTTGAGGAAGAGACCAGAAAAGCAAAACGAAACGGATACTTCTTTACAGGCGATTATGCCAAAAAAGATAAAGATGGCTACATTTGGTTCCTGGGCAGAAAAGATGACATTATAAATACTTTTGGATACCGTGTTTCGCCTTATGAGATAGAGCGTATTATGAAGATGCATCCTAAAGTAGCTGATTGCGTTGCTTTGGGTCTGGATGTTGAGGCAGGCAAGACAATTGTTGTGGCGGCAATCATTCCTCATGGCGATATCAGTGAAGGCGAGGAGCAACATATTTTAGAGTACGGACAAGAGAATCTGGCCCGGTATAAATGTCCCAAACAACTTTTTATTAGGAGTGATTTCCCGAGAGCAAAAAATGGCAAGGTCATTAGAAAAGAATTAGTAAAACAAATTATGGAGGAAAGTGGCCTCAAAAAGGTCTTTACTCCTAAAAAGTATCGCGCCAGGAGATCAATGCTCTATGTTCCGGCAAATGACCAGCGATATATAGAAAAAGCTCGTGCCCTTTTAACAGATGGGATAATCTTTGATTTAGAGGGCATCTTGGAAGATCAAAGGCAGATTGCCAGAGATTTATTAGAGAGTGAGTTTAGTAAAAGTGATCACTTTGGCTACTCAGAAAAGATATTACGAGTTAATCCGATAGGAAGTAAAGATATAGAAAGAGATTTAGAACTAGCCAAAAAAATTAAGATAAATGCCCTGCTTTTTCCGCAAATAGAGGATGCAGGGCAGGTTTTTGAAGCAAAAAGACTTTTAGAAAGTGTTGATGCCGATTTAGAGTTAATGATAAATATTGAAACTCCGATAGGGGTTATAAATATCTATCCAATTTGTGCAGCAACCAATAAGCTCAGTTGCATTGTAGTCGGTAATGATAACTTGGCAAATCACCTGCAAGTTGATATAAAAGAAAACACAAAGGGTATTATTCCACATTTAGCACAGATCTTACTGGCTGGAAGAGCTTTTGGATTGTGCATTATTGATGGACCATACTTTAATGTGCAGGATGAGTTTGCGTGTGAAGCTGCAACCAGAGATGCTTATCGTCTTGGATTTGATGGGAAAGCCTTGATTCATCCTGTCCAATTACAGTACATCAACACGATATTCACACCTAAAAAAGAGGAGGTCGAAAAAGCCAAAAAAATGGTCGAGGCTTTTGAAGCTGCTGCCAACAGGGGTAAGGAAGTGGCCCTTCTTGATGGGGAGTTAATTGATAAAATCAAAATTAGGCGGGCTCATCGTATGATTGTTTTATATGATCGTTATATGGAACTAGGGCAAGATAAATTTTTGTAGAAAAACTGTAATATAAAAAAAGAGAACGGGAGGAGTTTTGTGCCTAAGATAAGCAGTGGGAATTTTTTTGAAGATTTTAATCTTGGTGATCGAATTATTCACCCTCTTCCTCGTACTGTTACGGATGGGGATGTATCTTTATACATAGCCTTAACCGGAAGCAGGTATGCGCTGCATGCCAGTGATACCTTTGCCCAGGCAGTGGGCTATGAAAGAAGACCGCTGGATGATCTGTTTTTATTTCACATGGTTTTTGGAAAAAGTGTCAACGAAATATCCCTAAATGCCATAGCAAATTTAGGTTATGCCGAAGTTCATTTTAGGCAGCCTTGCTATGTTGGCGACACTGTCCGTACGGAGTCAGAGATAATTGGTTTAAAGGAGAATAGCAACGGCAAAAGTGGCAATGTATATGTTCATTCCCAGGGCTATAATCAACGAGAGGAGTTGATTTTGACCCTTAAAAGATGGGTAATGGTCAGAAAAAAGGATAGCTCTATCAGAAGCGGCATTAAAGAAATACCAGTCTTACAAAAAGCGCTTCCGGCAGATTTGCCCATCAACCTGCCGGTTATTAGCAAGATAGAGCCCAGTCTTTCGGGCAGCAATCTTTTTTGGGAGGATTATTCGGTTGGTGAGCGCCTAAATCATCCAGATGGCATCACGATAGACAACAGCGATCACACTTTAGCAGCAAAGCTCTACCAAAACAATGCCAAGATCCATTTTAATGCTCATATGATGCAAAAATCCCCGATGAGAGAGCGCCTGATATATGGGGGGCATATTATCTCCTTGTGTCGCAGTATCTCGTTTAATGGACTTGGAAATGCCATGTGGCTTTATGGTATAAATGCAGGTACCCATGCTAACCCTACCTTTGCCGGAGATACAATTTATTGCTATAGCATTATTAAAGAGCTTATAGCGCCAAAAAGAGATGATGTCGGTCTTATGAAAGTGCAGACAATAGGCCTTAAGAACATGACTCCGGAAGAGATAGAGACGCCATTTGATGAGCACAGCAAATATCATGCAAATGTGGTTTTAGATTTAGATTATACCTTAATCGTTCCCAAAAAACAGGACAATAAATAAGGAGGGAGGACTTACTATGATGCACCCTAATGAAGCGCTTTATGAGTCCGGAAAAACATTACCGGTAATTCCGAGCTGTGAGCACTTTGCAGGCAGTGAAAAACTAATAGGGAAAGCCCTCGGCATGCAAGAAAAGACTGGTCCGGTTTTTGATGTTACCTGTGATTGCGAAGACGGAGCAGAGACCGGCAAGGAAGCAGAGCATGCACAAATGATAGTGAGAGTAATAAATTCCGGAGCAAATAAATTTAATATGGCTGGCGTAAGAATTCATGACTATACTAGCGAGCACTGGAAAAGAGATGTAGATATCTTAGTGCCGGAGGCAGGCGAAAAATTAGCTTATATCACAATCCCTAAGACTTATAGCTACGAAGCTGCTAAGGAGATGATTGGGTACATTCACGCGAGTGCACAAAAGGCTGGCATTACTCGCGAGATTCCAATCCATATTTTAATCGAGACACATGGCGCCCTTAAAGAGGTATGGGACATTGCTTCTCTGCCCTGGTTGCAAGTTCTGGATTTTGGATTGATGGATTTTATCAGCGGGCATCATGGTGCAATTCCAGCAAGTGCAATGCGAAGTCCCGGACAATTTGAGCATAAACTGCTAATTCGCGCTAAAACCGAAGTAGTTGCAGCGGCATTGAGTAATCATGTTATTCCTTGCCATAATGTGACACTGGATCTTAAAAATCAATACCAAACGTATTCAGATGCCAAAAGGGCCAGAGAGGAGTTTGGTTTTATGAGGATGTGGAGTATCTATCCAACTCAAATTCAGAGTATTGTGGAAGCGATGAAGCCTGATTTTTCAGAACTGGAAGCGGCCCAAAATATATTACTGAAAGCATATCAGGGCAAGTGGGGGCCAATACAATACGCAGGCGAGCTGCATGATCGTGCTACTTACCGGTATTTCTGGGAGTTAATACAGCGAGCACGCTTTAGTGGTCAAAAATTGCTTGACGCCACGATCGAGACATTTTTTAAGCAATAAAAATTATTAACAGGTAACTCAGGGAGCATTTATATATGTATCAAGATGTATACAGGTACTCTATTGACAGCCCAGAGGCATTTTGGACTGAAGCAGCAGAGGATATCTATTGGGTCAAAAAATGGGATAAAGTTATAGACGATTCACAAAAGCCATTATATCGCTGGTTTGTAGGTGGAGAATTGAACATGTGCTACAACGCGGTAGACCGTCATGTAGAAAACGGCCGTGGTGAGCAAATCGCATTGATCTACGACAGCCCGGTCACCGGCACTATGAAAGCTTTCAGTTATATCGAATTGTGCGATCAAGCAGCCCGTTTTGCCGGGGTGCTTGCAGAGCAAGGAATAACTAAGGGTGATCGGGTTATTATTTACATGCCAATGGTGCCGGAGGCAGTAGTTGCAATGCTGGCTTGTGCTCGCATTGGCGCTATTCATTCAGTAGTGTTTGGGGGATTTGCAGCACGGGAACTGGCTGCACGCATCGATGATGCCAAGCCTAAGTTGATCGTGTCTGCTTCTTGCGGTATCGAGGTTAAGCGCGTTATCGATTACGGACTGTTGCTGAATGAAGCTATAGAGATCAGCAATAATAAGCCGGAACATTGTATTATCTTACAGCGCCCTCAGAATATGGCGGTGATGAAGGCGGGACGCGACTTGGATTGGCATGAGGCAATAGCAGATGCTAAACCAGTAAATTGTGTGCCTGTTTCTGCTACCGATCCACTTTATATATTATACACTTCTGGCACTACCGGGCAACCCAAAGGAGTGGTGCGTGATACCGGTGGTTATGCTGTAGCCCTGCAGTGGTCTATGAAGAATGTTTATGATATGGGTCCGGGTGAAGTATGGTGGACAGCTTCTGATGTGGGCTGGGTAGTTGGTCATTCTTATATTGTTTATGCCCCGTTATTAAATGGAAATACCACTGTTATTTATGAAGGCAAACCAGTGAGCACGCCGGATGCCGGTGCATTCTGGAGGGTAATATCTCAACACAGAGTTAAGGGTTTTTTTACGGCCCCCACCGCAATCCGCGCAATTAAGCGCGAAGACCCTCGTGGCAACTATTGTAATGCTAATGACCTCTCTTCACTGCGTACTGTCTTTTTAGCCGGTGAGCGATGTGATTCTAACACTTTAAAGTGGGTTAATGATATATTGAAAGTACCGGTAATAGATAACTGGTGGCAGACAGAAACCGGTTGGCCTATTGTATCTAATTGTATGGGGATAGAAAAATTGCCGATTAAGCCAGGTTCTCCGGCTGTGCCAGTGCCGGGATTCAATGTACAAGTCTTGGATATGGACGGCAGCGTAAAAACTGCAGGAGAAAGTGGTAATATTGCAGTTAAACTACCCTTGCCGCCAGGTTGTTTGCCGACTTTGTGGAATGCTGATGAGCGTTATAAAGAGACTTACTTGAAGACTTATCCCGGATATTACTTAACATGGGATGCCGGCTATCAAGATGAAGATGGTTATTTTTGGATTATGGGCCGTATCGATGATATTATCAATACCGCAGGGCACCGTCTTTCGACCGGGGCGATAGAAGAGGTAATTGCTTCGCACCCGGATGTAGCCGAATGTGCCGTGATTGGAGTTGCTGATGAATTAAAAGGCGAATTATCGCTGGGACTGGTAGTGCTTAAAGATGGCGTAAAGCGCTCGCATGAGGAAATTGCAGCTGAAATTATAAAATTGGTGAAAAATAATATTGGCCCGGTGGCTGCTTTCAAAAAAGTAGCTATGATCAGTAACTTACCTAAAACTCGTTCCGGTAAAGTTTTGCGTTCTACGATGCGTAAAATTGCCGATGGAGTTGATTATGAAGTCCCAGCGACTATTGAAAACCCGGCAGTATTGAAGGATGTTGCCAAATCACTTGTTGAGTTAGGCTATGCTAAAAGGAAGGACACATAAAGTATTCTATGACGGCAATTTATACATCGCGCACAAATAGTGCAAACACAGCTCTGCGAGGAGCATTAGAGATCAAGAAAATTCATTGTCATTTTATAACCAAGGCAGTAGCAAAACTCTGCTGTGATGCGTGTATTCACCTGGGACAAGATGTTTTGACAGCGCTTGAAAAGGGTATTCAGCAAGAAACATCTCCCACCGGCAAAGAAATTCTTGAGATTTTAGTAAAAAATGCTCACATTGCTACAGCAGAAAATATTCCGATGTGTCAAGATACCGGTTTTGCAGTTGTTTTTGTAGAATTAGGTCAAGATGTGCATATTACAGATGGTGATTTTAACGAAGCTATTAATGAAGGAGTGCGTCAAGGGTATCAAGACGGTTATTTAAGAAAATCCATTGTGAGTCATCCACTGAAGCGTGTAAACACTGGTGATAATACTCCATGCATCATTCATACCAAGATAGTGCCCGGTGAAAACATAAAAATCACAGTAGCGCCTAAAGGTGGCGGCAGTGAAAATATGAGCGCTTTAAAGATGTTAAAACCGGCAGATGGTTTAAATGGAGTAAAGAATTTTGTGATAGAAACTGTAAAAGCAGCCGGTCCTAACCCCTGTCCGCCATTAGTTATCGGTGTTGGTATTGGTGGTACTATGGAAAAAGCTGCTATGATGGCTAAAGAGTCCTTATTGAGAGATGTAGGCAGCGTGAATCCGCTGGCAGATCTGGTTGTTTTAGAGCAAGAGTTATTAACAGAAATCAATAAACTAGGAATAGGGCCGCAAGGGTTGGGCGGAAAAATTACCGCTTTAGCGGTGCATGTAGAAATTTTTGCTGCTCATATAGCCAGCTTGCCGGTAGCGGTAAACATTAATTGTCATGCGGCCCGGCATAAGTCGGTAATTTTATAGCATTTTAATTAAGGATAAAGGTGGTTTTATTATGCAGACTGTTTCACCGGGAGAGCGACTACGCCAGGCGGTAGATGCGGAATCTCCTCTGCAGGTAGTAGGAGTCATTAATGCGTATGCTGCTATGATGGCTGAACAAGTAGGATTTAAAGCCCTGTATCTTTCCGGTGCAGGTGTAGCTAATGCCTCTCATGGTTTACCGGATTTAGGGATGACCAGTCTTAATGATGTCCTGGAAGATGTGCGCCGGGTTACTGTTGCTTCTGACTTGCCATTATTGGTAGATGCTGATACCGGTTGGGGCAGCGCTTTTAATATTGCCCGTACGGTGCAGCAAATGATTAGAGCCGGTGCTGCTGGTATCCACATAGAAGACCAAGTGCAAAATAAGCGTTGTGGTCACCGCCCTGGTAAAGCTATTGTCAATAAAGAAGAAATGGCGGACCGTATTAAAGCGGCAGTGGATGCTAAGACCGATGCTAATTTCGTAATTATGGCCCGTACTGATGCCTTGGCAATAGAAGGGATGGAAGCAGCAATAGAGCGGGCTTGTCTGTGTGTTGAATCCGGGGCGGATATGATCTTCCCGGAGGCGATGCAGACTTTAGAGCAGTACCAGCAGTTTGTAGAGGCGGTAAAGGCGCCGGTATTGGCTAATATTACTGAATTCGGAGTAACGCCGCTATTTACCGCCAGAGAACTGGCTGGCGCCGGTGTAAAGTTAGCTCTCTACCCTTTATCTGCCTTTAGAGCGATGAATATGGCGGCGCTGAAGGTTTACAAAACTTTACGAGAGCAAGGTACTCAAAAAGAAGTGATAGATTTGATGCAGACTCGTGCGGACCTGTATCGATTTTTAAACTACCATGCTTACGAGCAAAAGCTCGATAATCTATTTCTAAAAGGAGAGAATAAAACTATGGCAACGAACAAACCTGGTGGCTTGCGTGGTCAAGCGGTATGCCAAACAACTATTTGTGCTTGTGCAGTAGCGGGAATGGAGCTTGGGTATCGAGGATATTCTGTTTTAGATTTAGCCGAAAATTCGACTTTTGAAGAAGTAGCTTATTTATTATTTTACGGTCAATTGCCTACTAAATCAGAATTAGATAATTATAAGGCAAAATTAAAAACTTTACGCGGTTTACCACTGCCAGTACGGGAAGTATTGGAACGGATACCTGCCAGCGCCCACCCGATGGATGTAATGCGTACCGGTTGTTCTATGCTAGGCACTTTGGAACCGGAAGGTGATTTTAGTAATCAGCAGCGGATAGCTGACCGATTACTGGCTATTTTCCCGTCTATTATGTGCTACTGGTATCGTTATGCCCATGACGGTATACGGATCGAGACCGAAACTAATGATGAAACTATCGGCGGTCACATATTACATATGCTTCATGGTAAGCCATCTAGTGCTTTACACCTTAAAGCGATGGATGTATCGCTAATTCTCTATGCGGAGCACGAGTTGGCAGCATCTTCATTTGCAGCCCGGGTCTGTGCTGCCCCGCTATCTGATTTCTATTCTGCTATTACCGCCGCTATTGGCACCCTGCGTGGTCCACTGCACGGCGGCGCTAATGAAGCGGCCATGGAACTGGTGCAGCGTTACAAGACACCGGCGGAAGCCCGCCAAGGTGTATTAGATTCTTTGGTCCGCAAAGAAAAGATCATGGGATTTGGTCACCCGGTTTACAAGACATCTGACCCTCGCACTCCGTTAATCAAAAGCTATTCCCAGAAATTGTCTGTTGGGGCCAGCGACAGCGAGCTGTATACTATTTCTGATACTATTGAGCAAGTGATGTGGACTGAAAAGAAATTGTTTCCCAATTTAGATTTCTACAGCGCCACCAGCTATCATTTTATGGGCATACCGACGGCGTTGTTTACGCCTATTTTTGTCTGCTCGCGAGTGGCTGGCTGGTCAGCGCATATAATGGAACAGCGTGCCGATAACCGCTTGATCAGGCCCAGCGCAGAATATGTTGGCGCGGCGTCCCGCCCATACGTGCCCATGCAGGAACGGTAAGAGCGGCCAATAAATACCCTAAAGGAGTCGAAAATGAGTATAAATACAGTTGATGAAAATATTCGCCCGGATTTTGACAAAGAATTAGTAGCTATTGCCGATTATGTTGTTGATTATCAAATTGATAGCCAGGAAGCCTTAGAAACTGCCCGCCATTGCTTGATGGATTCGCTGGGTTGCGCTTTGCTGGCTTTGCGTTACCCGGAGTGCACCAAACATTTAGGGCCTATTGTTAATGGCACAATAGTACCTAATGGCGCGCGAGTGCCCGGCACTCAGTTTGTTCTGGATCCGGTTAAGGCAGCTTTTGATATTGGTACTTTAATACGCTGGTTAGATTTTAATGATACTTGGTTAGCTGCGGAGTGGGGACATCCTTCCGACAATTTGGGAGCGATTTTAGCGCTGGCGGATTATATTAGCCGTCAACGGGTGGCGATAGGTCAAACGGCGATTACTATGCGGGATGTGCTAGAATATATGATTAAGGCTTATGAGATCCAAGGTGTATTGGCGCTCGAAAATAGTTTTAACCGGGTGGGACTGGATCATGTAGTGTTGGTGAAGGTTTCTTCTACCGCTGTGGCTACTCACATGTTGGGAGGCGACAAGGAAGCGATTATTAATGCCCTATCGCACGCCTGGGTAGACGGTCAAAGCTTGCGCACTTACCGCCATGCCCCCAATACTGGTTCTCGCAAATCTTGGGCTGCCGGTGATGCCAGCAGCCGCGGTGTGCGGTTGGCAATGATCGCCTTGAAAGGTGAAATGGGCTTGCCTAGTGTGCTCAGTGCTAAAAAATGGGGTTTTTATGATGTCTGTTTTAAAGGGCAGCACTTTAGATTTCAACGCCCTTACGGTTCGTATGTGATGGAGCAGATTTTATTTAAGATATCTTTCCCGGCCGAATTTCATGCACAGACAGCAGTAGAGTGTGCTATTCAACTACATCCTCAAATTAAGGATCGCCTGGATCAAATTGAGAAAATTACTCTTACTACACAAGAGCCGGCTATTAGGATTATTAGTAAAACCGGCCCGTTGTATAACCCGGCAGATCGTGATCATTGTTTACAATATATGGTAGCTGCCGGTTTGATTTTTGGAGCATTGACCGCAGAACATTACGAAGACGATGTAGCGGCAGATCCACGAGTTGATGCCTTACGCAAAAAAATGGTAGTAATAGAAGATAAGCGTTATAGTCAGGAATATCACGATCCTGGTAAGCGTTCTATTGCTAATGCTATCCAGATCCATTTTACTGATGGTAGTAGTAGTGAAAAAATAGCAGTAGAATATCCAATTGGTCATCGCCGCCGCCGGGCGGAAGGAATTCCGGTACTGGAGGACAAGTTTAAAGATGCTTTAGTCACTCGTTTTCCCCGACGGCAAGCCGCAGAAATTATGGCTTTATGCTTAGATCAGCAAAGCTTAGAGCAAATGACGGTCAACCAGTTTATGGAAATGTTTGTTATTTAAAGCAGTTACCAGTTTACAGTTACCAGTTTGCAGTTAAAAACAATGCTAACTTAGCCGGTAACTGATAACTAGTTTTAATCTGTGGTTAAATGTTCCGGTAGTAAAACCAAAAAAATTAACCACAGAGGGCACAGAGAACACTGAGAATAAAAAATTGAATAATTTGCTGGATTATATTTTTCGTAATAGTTCAGCCCTTTATCCCTTTTCTGTCATTTCGACCGAAGAGAGAAATCTTTTGGCATTGAATTGTGCGTTATCATGAGCAAGATTTCTCACATTCGTTCGAAATGACAAGATGGCTGAACTATTACTAT
>JAJOKM010000123.1 GCA_021129835.1 Thermodesulfovibrionales bacterium
GGCATAAAGCCCTACACTACCTAATCTCTACTAAATTTGGAGAAGAACCTAAAAATTATGTTAGCATATTAAATGCTATACTATAGTACTTATACTCTAAGTGAGCGATTTTTTAGAGTTATATTGTCATTTCCGCTTAAAAGGCTGCGGGAATGAGGGTGTGCGGGGCTATAGGAATGACAAAAGCTGCGCTTTTTTGACTTTTTACGAATTTGTTAATACTATACCAGGAGTAAAACAATGGAGATGTCGGGTGCTGAGATAATAATTGAGTGTCTGAAGAGGGAAGGAGTCAAGCACATCTTTGGATATCCAGGGGGTGTTGTTTTAGGTATCTTTGACCACTTATATAATGACAAGGATTTAGAGCTAATTCTTGCAAGACACGAGCAGGGGGCAGTTCATGCAGCGGACGGGTATGCAAGGGCGACCGGAAAACCGGGAGTTGTGCTTGTCACATCCGGGCCGGGCGCTACAAATACCGTTACAGGCATAGCGAACGCCTCTATGGACTCTGTGCCATTGGTTGTGCTGACAGGTCAGGTGCCTACTTTTCTTATAGGCAATGACGCCTTCCAGGAGGCAGATATTGTCGGCATAACAATGCCATGCACTAAACATAATACCATCGCCAAGGATACAAAGAATTTAGCAAGGGAGATCAGAGAGGCATTTCACATAGCTACCGCAGGAAGGCCAGGTCCTGTGTTGATTGACCTGCCAAGGGATGTAACTGCTGAAAGAACGAAGTTTGTTTGGCCTGAGAAGGTAAGCATCAGAAGCTATAATCCGACTTATGAAGGTAACAAGAGGGTGATCGACAGGGCAGCCCATGAAATTGCAAGATCCAAAAAACCGGTTATAATCGCAGGTGGAGGATGTATAATATCAGATGCCTCGAGGGAATTAAGATGGCTTGCAGAACACGCAAATATTCCTGTTGCCATGACCTTGATGGGACTTGGAGGTTTTCCAGGCACTCACAGCCTGTCACTAGGGATGCTCGGTATGCATGGCACCTATTACGCAAACAAGGGTGTGCAGGAATCAGGTCTCTTAATAGCTATCGGGATGAGATTTGATGATAGGGTTACCGGCAAGATAGAAGGGTTCGCACCTCGTGCAAAAATAATCCATATAGATATAGACCCAACATCCATAAGAAAAAATGTAAGGGTTGACATCCCTGTTGTAGGAGATGTAAAGAGGGTCTTAAAAGTGCTTAATAAGACATTAAAGGAATATCTAAAGGGGCAGCGGGAGGAACTCAGGGAGTCATGGCTGAAACAGGTAGCAGACTGGAAAAGAGAGAGACCAATGAGTTATACACAATCCTCTGATGTAATCAAACCGCAGTTTGTAGTAGAGAAAATTTACGAACTTACGGAAGGAGATGCTATTGTGACCACAGAGGTTGGGCAAAACCAGATGTGGGCGGCTCAGTTTTATAAATTTGATAACCCAAGGATGTTTTTGACATCGGGTGGCCTCGGCACTATGGGATACGGTTTCCCTGCTGCTATAGGTGCCCAGCTCGCTTGCCCGGATAAGCTTGTTATTGATATTGCCGGGGACGGAAGCATCCAGATGAACATCCAAGAACTTGCCACAGCAGTTATCGGCAACCTGCCGGTGAAGGTTGCAATCCTGAACAATCGTTACCTTGGAATGGTGAGGCAATGGCAGGAATTATTTTATCAGGAGAGGTATTCTTACACACATCTTGATGTTGTTCCTGATTTTGTTAAACTCGCGGATGCTTATGGAGCAGTCGGTCTGCGGGCAACAAAGCCAAATGAAGTAGAGCCTGTATTGAAAGAGGCATTTAAGGTTAAAAAACCTGTCTTGATAGACTTTGTTGTGGACTGGAAGGAAAAGGTTTATCCGATGGTTCCTGCTGGCGCCACGCTGGACACGATGCTTTTTGAAGAAGAAACTTCCATGACCTCCGATCACAAAGGAGAATGAAAATGTCATTGCGAGCCCGAAGGGCGTGGCAATCCCGCTGAGATTGCTTCACTTCGTTCGCAATGACAAGTGGGGAGCAATAACAAATAGAGTATTTTCAAAGGAAGAAAAATGACAAATGTCAAAGCCCAAATTTCAAATAAATGTCAAGGATCAAATATCAAAAAAGCAGAGAAAATAAATGTCAAAATTTTGAACTTTTATTTGTCATTTGGATTTTGAAATTTTAAATTCCGACTCGTTCGGTTTAGGGGTTATGGATGAGACATACTATCTCGGTTCTTGTCGAGAATAAATTTGGAGTCCTTACAAAGGTTGCCGGCCTTTTCAGCGGAAGGGGATACAACATCGAAAGCCTCTCCGTTGGCGAAACCATTGACCCGCAGATATCTATAATGACAATTGTTACAAAGGCAGACGACTGGGTTATAGAGCAGATTACGAAACAGCTCAACAAAATGGTTAATGTGATAAAGGTAGTCGACCTAACCGAGCTTGACCATGTGGAAAGGGAGATGGCGCTGATAAAGGTCTCTGTAAAACAAGAAAACAGGGCAGGCGTGTTGAGTATAGCCGAGATATTTAGAGGAAGGGTTGTTGATTCCAGTCTAAATACCTATACCATAGAGATTACAGGAGATGAAAAAAAGCTAGAGGCGTTTATCGAACTGATGAAACCTATGGGAATAAAGGAGCTTGTAAGGACAGGTAAGATTGCTATTGCAAGGGAAATAAAAGGTAATGAATAGGGGGGAATATGAGTACCAAGGTATATCTTATTGATGTCACCAATAGAGACGGGGTTCAAACATCGAGGATTTTATTGCCGAAACTTTCAAAGACCATGTTAAATATCTACCTTGATGAGATGGGTATTTATCAGAGCGAAATTGGCTTTCCAACCCTTAAGCACGAGATTAATTATATCAATGCCAACTTAAGACTTGCTGACTTAGGCGTAATAAAGAAAACACATTTAGAGGGATGGTGCAGGGCAATTCCAGAAGATGTAAGGCTGGCTCTTAAGAACTGTCCTGGGCTGAAGCATATCAGTCTTTCGATGCCTACATCGGAGATTATGCTTCGCGGAAAGTTTCAGGGCAAGAAATCGAGGGCGGATATATTAAAGAGTGTTAAGGAATCTGTGGAGATCGCCATAGAACTTGGTGTCGAGACCGTCGGCATTAACGCAGAGGACGCCTCCAGAACAGAGGTGGATGAGCTCATCGAATTTGCGCTCACAGGGAAGGAAGCGGGGGCAGACAGGTTTAGATACTGCGATACACTTGGTGCAGATGACCCCATCACCATTTATGAAAGAATAAAGACCATTGGCCGTGCAACGAAATTTCCTGTTGAGATGCATTGCCATAATGACCTCGGAATGACCGAGGCCGTTTCTGTGGCTGGCGCCCAAGGAGCAGTAGAGGCAGGTGTTGATGCATATATAAATACAACGGTTAATGGTTACGGGGAAAGAGCTGGGAATTGCGACCTTGTCTCTACTATCCTTGCCTTGAAGTTCTCCCAAGGTATCAAGGATAAATTATCACTTGATGAGCATGTAGACCTGAAAAAGTCATGGAAAATAGCCCGATATGCATCATATGCCTTTAATCTTCCAATACCAATAACTCAGCCAGGCGTTGGGGCAAATGCCTTTGCCCATGAATCAGGCATTCATGCCGATGGTGCATTAAAAGACAGAAGAAATTATGAACTCTACGATCCGGAGGATGTAGGGAGGGGAGAACCCGAACTCGTAGAGACAGGGCGTATAATAACAGCAGGGGGGTATAGTGGAATCAAGGGATTCAGGCATGTATACGACAAACTCGGGATAGAGCTTCATAATGATGAAGAGGCTAGAAGAATTCTTGAGCTTGTCCAGTATGCAAACCTCCATACACAAAAACAACTGACTGATGATGAATTAAGGTTTATAGCGAATTGCCCTGACATAGTTAAGATGATACTCACCGTTACTCCCTGCTGAGTCGTGAATAGCAAGAAATGGTAACTACTCAGGTATTCTGATTACCTGAATAGTTACGAAAAATGGTATAATTTCCGTAGGTTTATACAGCATGGAACTTGATCTGCCTGAATCTTATAATTACTCAACTTCAAGGAAACATTCTATAAAGCTCAAGATGCCTGATCAGTATAATGAGCATTATGCCGGTAAGCGAAAGAAAATAGGCAGTAGATATCGAAAAAGATCTTCTACTTGCTGTTCCTTGCCTCAGCTTTCTTCATACTGCTTGCTATCTATCTTCTATTATTATGTGGCTTGAGATATTTCTTATATCTATATTTATTCTGATAAACGGGTTTTTTGCTGCCTCCGAAATAGCAGTTATTGCAAGCAGGAGAACCCGCATTAAGCAACTGATAGAGGAGGGCAAGAGAAATGTTGAAGTCCTGGATAACCTGAAAAACAACCCAGAGAGATTTCTTGCCACAATCCAGATCGGGGTTACACTATCTGCGGTGTTAGCAGCCGCTATCGGAGGTGCATTAGCAATAGAGGTTATTGAGCCTCTACTGGTGGCAATTCCAGTGCCATTTATTGCTGCCGCAAGCGAGGCAATAGCCATAGGTATTGTAGTTGCGATTATTACATATCTTTCGCTTGTGTTTGGAGAGCTTATCCCAAAGTCTATAGCGCTCTCAGATCCTGAGGGCGTCGGCCTCAAGATCGCCCCAACAATAGAGAAATTTTCTAAGCTGGCAGTAGTATTTGTTAAAATCCTGACAGTAAGCACAAACATCCTGCAAAGGCCATTTGGAAAGAGAGTCCCTACAGACAGGAGATATATTTCTGAAGAAGAGGTAAAGCTCCTTGTAGAAGAAGGCAGAAGGCTGGGCGTCTTCGATCCAGAGGAGAAGGAACTCATACATGGTGTCTTTGAATTTGCAGATACCTCTGTTAAGGAGGTGATGATTCCGACTCCACAAATGGTTAGCATTGGGTTGAATATGTCGGCCGATGAGATAAAGGCAATGATTTTTGAAGAGAAGTTTTCTCGCTATCCTGTCATAGGAAAGGATATAAATGATATTAGAGGAGTTCTTTATGCTATGGACTTTTATAATATCTTGTCAAGAACCGGAGGTGCTGATATCTCTGAGGCCATAAAATCACCATTATATGTCCCCGAATTAATGAAGATAAGCATTCTCTTACGTGAAATGCAGAAAAAGAGGATATATATGGCAATAGTGATAGATGAATACGGAGCCGTTTCAGGACTCGTAACACTGGAGGACCTTATCGAAGAGATTGTGGGTGAGATCAGGGACGAGCATGACACAGAAAGCCCTGTTGTCCTGCTTAGTGACGGTTCATTAATAATAGATGCCTCTTTAAGTGTCAGAGACCTGATGGAGGATTATGACATAGAAATTCCTGAGTCTCATGAGTATGAGACGATGGGTGGCTTTATTCTTACATATCTCCAAAAGATACCGCAGACAGGTGATATTGTAGAGATGGCCGACAAGCGGTTAAAAATCGTTGAGATGATAGGACAAAGAATAGCAAAGGTAAAAATGGAGAAAAAAGTCGTAGCCACCAAAGATCAATAAAGTAACAACTTGATTTTTAATTATACATTATTTTACCATAAACCTGGTGGGTGTATGGAATTTTCATTGCTTCAAATAATTCTGCAAGCAGACTTGACAATAAAGATAGTTTTGGCTGTCCTCTTTGTCTTTTCTGCTGTGTCATGGGCCATAATATTTTATAAATGGAGCTACTTCAAGAAGGCAAACCAAGAGACACACAGCTTTCTCAGGGAGTACAGGACAGCACGAACTCCAAAAGATGCCTTTTCTCTGTCAAGAAAATTCAGTGTAAGCCCTCTGTCTAATTTGTTCAAAACTGTCTATTCAGAAAAGGATTACACGGATATGGATGAGTTCAAAAGGAGATTGAGTCGATATGGCACTCTTGAGGCTGCAAAGGTGGAGAGACATTTAGGCTTTCTTGCTACGACGAGTGCTGCAACTCCACTTATCGGGCTTTTCGGGACGGTGTGGGGAATCATGAATGCGTTTATAGGGATTGGCGCAGTAGACATGGTATCTCTTGCGGTAATCGCTCCTGGCATTGCACAGGCCCTCATAACAACTGCTGCTGGCCTTGCTGCTGCTATACCAGCAGTAGTTGCATATAATTATTACTTGGGAAAGGCAAATCATATAATTATCGAAATGGAGGACTTCTCAGCGGGCATCCTCTTGTCTTCTTTTAGAAGCGATGAGGAATGGACGAAAGATAAGAAGCTGGCATTTGAATTATCATGAGAAACTTTAAACAGAGAACAGCCTTGTCAGAGATAAATGTTATCCCACTTGTAGATGTGATGTTAGTGCTTTTGATTGCCTTTATGATTGCTGTCCCGCTCATTCATCATGGTATTGATGTAGACCTTCCAAAGGCAAGGGGGGGCGATATGCCTCCAGAGGAAAGAGTCACTATCGCGGTGAAAAAAGGGGGAAATATTTATATGAATGATAACCCTGTATCAATGAAGGAATTAACGAAGAGACTTTCTGTAATTAGCGAACTCAACCCCACTGTCTTCCTCAAGGCAGACAGAAGCATACAATATGGGGTGGTTGTCGGGGTAATTGGAGAGATAAAAGCGGTCGGAATAGAAAGGCTTGGCCTGGTGACCGAACCCAAAGCAGCCTTACCCTAGAATTTTTGGCCATGAAAACTCCTGGCATCTATAGTGCCTGCACTTATTCTCTGCTTTTGCATATACTGATAGTCGCAATTGTAGTTTTTACCATAGAGCGGTCAAATATCACACCAGTAACACCTGCGGTGTATGTTGTCTCCCTTGCTGGCGTGCCGGTTATGCCTACGCTTTGTACCAGCGGTGAAATTAAGGAAATTCCAGATATAGAAAAGTCTCTTTTGCCTCCACCAGAGCCCCCTCTGCCAAAAGAGGAGATACAAAGACCCCGTGTTGCTCCGAGAGCAAAGCGGCCCCCTAAACCAGTAATTAAAAGGGATATAGAGAGACCTTTTGTTGCTCAAGAAGTCGAGCAGCTCCCTAAGGCCTTATCAAAAAAAGGGTTGCAAGAGCCTTGCCGCGTTATTCCTCAAGAACAGCCCAAAAAAGAGAGTTATCAACAGAAGAGTGAAGATCATGACATTGTTAGTGAAAGGATAGCCGCATTGCAGGCTGTGCGAAAGATAGGAGAAGTAGTGGCGCTCAGGAAGATGGTGGATATTGATGGTCAGAGGGCATCTGTCCCTGACCAAGAAGGGCAGATGCCAGCAATAGATGATGCATATCTAAAAACTCATGTCCCTAACAACAAAGATTATCACCTGATAGTTAGGAACAAAATAAGGGAGCAATGGATATTCCCGGGAGGTATTGATATGGATTTAGAGACAATAATCTCGATCAGGATAGCAAAGGATGGAGATGTAACCATAAACAGGGTAGAGAAAAGCTCAGGAGTTCCTCTCTTTGACAGGTCTGTCTTGAGGGCAATAAACATGGCAAATCCTCTTCCACCACCGCCACAGGAGATGGAGATCGGCGTGAGGTTCCGGCCATGAGAGTTTGTTACTCGTTTCTCGCTGTTGTGACGATGTTTATTATCTATTTTTTGCCCCCTGTCGTCGCTGCTGAAAGAGTTTTTATTGACATAACAGCACCCTATATCGAGAAGTTACCCATAGCAATTCAGGACTTTAGTGGGGGAGAGGAGATATCAGATATCGTCAGGAACAACCTCGAATTTACAGGTCTCTTCAGGTGCTTTGCGGATGATGCCCAGATTGAGAAACCTGGTCGGCCTTTTAACCCAGCTAACTGGAGAGGTTTCGGCATCGAGCTTGTCACCAAAGGAAGGGCAACAATGGTAGATGGAAGGTTAAGTGTTACTGTTTCTGCTTATGATGTCTCTACCGGAAGAGGAGTATTCAAGAAAGAATACTCTGCCCCTGCAGGTTTATTAAGGCCACTTTCCCATGCCATAGCTAACGATATATATAGAGTTCTTACAGGACAGCAAGGGATATTCAGGACGAAGATAGCCTTTGTAAATGAAGAGGGTGGCAATAAAGAGCTGTATTTGATGGACTGGGACGGTCACCGTATGCGTGGACTCGGAATAACAGGTTGTATCCTTCTTACTCCACGGTGGTCGACAGATGGAGATAGTCTGCTTTATTCTGCTCTGAGAAATCATCATTGGGGTATTTATCTGTTTGATAAGAACATTATGAGTGAAAGGAATATAGTTGCACTACGAGGATTAAATATGGTTGGTAACTTTTTCCCCGCCAATAGAGACTTTGTGTTTACATCATCAAAGGGTGGCAGGCCAGACATATACATCGGGAATATTGTGGACATGAAGACAGAGAGGTTAATCTCATCCCCATGGATCGATACCTCTCCCTCTATTTCTCCTGATGGGAACAAGCTATTGTTTGTATCTACTAGATCAGGACTCCCGCAAATTTATATCTCAGGCAAAGATGGACATGGAATAAATAGGCTTACCTTTAGAGGTTCTCACAATACTTCTCCAGCATGGTCGCCCAAAGGTGATAAAATAGCCTTTGTTAGTAGAATCGCTGGAAAAAATCAGATATTTATCATGAGGCCTGATGGCATAGGATTAATCCAATTAACAGAGAGGGGAAATAATGAGGACCCAACCTTTTCTCCTAACGGAAGGCAGATCGCCTTTGTTTCTGACAGAAGCGGCACAAAGGGCATATATATTATGAATATCAATGGCGAAGGAGAGAGGAGGATAAGCCCTGAGGGGTTTAAAGCGGTCAGCCCAAGTTGGTCACCATTATGAGAGATTCTATGAGATTTACACATTTTAATGAAGAGGGACAGACAAAGATGGTGGATGTGTCTGAGAAGCCACTGACCAAGAGAGAGGCCATGGCTATCGGCTCTGTATACATGAGACCAGAGACACTCAAACTAATAAAAAATAAACAGGTATCCAAAGGGGATGTATTTGAGGTTGCAAGGGTTGCAGGGATTATGGCTGCAAAGAAGACATCAGAGATCATACCTATGTGTCATCAATTGAATCTGACGCATGTAGGCATTAGTCTTGACATTGACGAAGGCAAAAACAAGGTCACCATAAAGACCACCATAAAGATTGCTGGACAGACAGGCGTAGAGATGGAGGCCCTTGTAGCCACAACTGCCACAGCCTTGACTATTTATGATATGTGCAAGGCTGTAGATAAAGAAATGGTTATCTCTGACATAACACTTCTGGAGAAGCGAGGCGGAAGGAGCGGAGAATTTAGGAGGGATTAATTCTCTCTTTGCCTGTATCTATTCACGGTAAATCTGAATATCTCGATATTTTTATCACCAGGCTTTATGCCTGCCTTTGTCTCTGCAATCTTTAATTGCTCTTGGAAGGTACTGACACCTTCGATGTCAGGCAATATTAGCCCCCTTTTATCCCCTTTGACAACCATTACGCCGTAAATCTTAGGATCAAGGCTTGATATGTCACTCACTTTTTCGGGTTCAGATAAGATATCTACAGAATATGTTAGTTCTCTCAATTCATCTGCCTGAACAGGATGAAATCTCTTGTCCTCGGTAGCAGATGCTATGGCATTTCTTACTATCTCCCTATAAATATTCTCCTTAGATGGGAGAAATGTGCCTATACATCCCCTTAGCCTTCCATATTTCTTCAATGTCACAAATACGCCAGCCCTCTTTTGCATCTCAGGTGGCAATTCCTCTACAGGTTCAATTACTCTACCAAATCTTAAATATTCCTCGATAGCCTTTTGGGCAAGACTTACGAAAGGGCACATTTCACTTATCCCTTTGCATTGTATACTCAGCCATGGTCAGGAGTACATCCCTTTCACGGGAGTCAGGAAAGACCTCTAATTCTGACTTCGCTTCCACTACAAGCCCTTCTGCTATCTTTAATGACTCCTCTATGGCATTATATCTTGAAAATAGGTCTATTATCCTTTTCAGTCCAGAGTTTTGAGTCTTGCCTTTTATGGGGGCTCTCTTTTTTGATTTCTGAGCGGCAGCTGCCTCGTTGATAATATCTTTTATTTCGTCTCTTTCTACATCAGCCGCCACTTTTAACAGATATATCAATGGCATCGTAATTTTCCCTTCCGCAAGATCTTTGCCGAGCTTTTTACCAAGTTCTCTTTGTTCTGCCACATAATCAAGTATGTCATCCGCTAACTGAAATGCAGTGCCTGTCTTCATACCAAATCGCAGGAGAGACATCTCCCTTTTTTCTGGTTGATTTGATAATATTCCTCCAATTCTGCATGCTGCTGACAGCAGGACACCTGTCTTTGCAGATATGATATCGAAATATTCCTCCTTGGTTATTTCAGGATCTCCGACCCTGCAGAGCTGCAGTATTTCTCCTTCAGCCATGCGGGTTACTGCCTCTGAAAATGCCTCTGTTATCTTTTGATTCTTCTGGCTGACAGCAAGCATCAAGGCGTTAGAGTACAAAAAATCACCCGCGAGTATCGCGGCCTGCCTTCCCCAAAGAGTATGAGCTGCTGACTCTCCTCTTCTTGTTTCTGCGTCATCAATTACATCATCATGCAGCAGAGATGCAGTATGGATTGCCTCAATAGTGGCTGCTAATAATATGCGATCTGCTCCTTTGTAGCCGCAAAGTTCTGCACTGAGCAAGAGAAATAACGGTCTTATCCTCTTCCCTCCACTGTTCAGGATATGCCTGCCTATCATCGGTATCAGAAAGACATTGCTTTTGAAGAGATCCATCAACTGCTCATCAACTGCTCTTAATTCTTCTGAGTAATCTGCAAAAATGTCTTTAATGGTCATATGCCTTTTAATCTCAGGGACTCGATGTCTATATCCGCTCTCATTAATTTTTTTATGTCCATTGGTCTGAATGCCCCTTTTTCGGTAAAAAAAGATGCAACATAATTTGCTGGCGTGACATCGAAGGATAAGTTTATTACATTCACACCTTCTGGCACTACCCTATGCCCCCATATAGTCGTCACTTCATCAGGGTGACGCTCTTCGATGGGAATAAGATCCCCGGAATGCATACCGAAATCTATACTACTTAGCGGCGCTGCAACATAAAAAGGGATATTGTGTTCCTTGCAAAGGACGGCAATGGTGTATGTCCCTATCTTATTTGCTACATCTCCATTTTTCGTCGTTCTATCAGTTCCAACAATAACAAGGTCTATCATTTCATTTTTCATCAGGGCTCCAGCCGTGCTGTCTGTTATCAATGTCACGGGAATCCCGGCCTGGATCAGCTCCCATGAAGTCAGTCTTGCACCCTGAAGCACTGGCCTTGTCTCGCCCGCAATTACCTGTATCCTTTTACCCTGTTCCGTTGCTATTAATAGTGGAGCCGTGGCCGTGCCGTGGCCACCTGTGGCGAGGCTGCCTGCATTGCAGTGAGTGAGTATTGTATCTCCATCTTTTATGAACTCTGAACCCCATCTGCCGATTGCCTTGTTTACTTCAATGTCCTCCTCGAGAATCTTGTTCGCTTCATAGATGAGCAATTCTTTAAGTCTGTCAATAGGGCGCTCCTTATTAGCCAAGAGGAGTCTCTCTATTCTTCCTGTTGCCCAGCTTATATTTACGGCAGTAGGTCTTGTAGAAAGCATCATTTTTATAATTGGTTCGATCTGTTTTGTAAACTCATCAAAGCTTTCTGCCTTTATGTCCTGTGCACCGAGGGCTATGCCCATAGCTGCTGCAATGCCTATTGCCGGGGCGCCTTTTATCCAGAGCTTCTTTATTCCATCTGCAACCATATGACAATCAGTGCATTCAATAAACCTTACTTCAAGTGGAAGCCTGCTCTGATCCAGCATAACGCCCTTTCCGTCTCTCCATTCTATCGTCTTGACCATAAATAAGCTCCTCTGCTGATAACTGCATTACACCAAATATTTCATAAAAATAGTAGCTACCATAAAATATATTGTTAGCGCCAAAATGTCATTGTATACCGTCACAAAAGGGCCTGAGGTTATTGCAGGGTCAATCTTAGCTTTAGTTGCTAAGGTTGGCGCTATAAGTGCGAATATGGTTGAGCTGCAGATGGCCAAAAACATCGATATGCCGACTACTAGTCCTAATATGGGCATTCCTTTTAATATGGCGGCAGTAACTCCAATAACAGCTCCAGTAAGACTGGCAATCATAAACCCTGCAAGCAGCTCTTTTGCTATATATTTCCAATAGCTGTCAATAGAATCAAGGGCTATATTTCGTACCAGAGTAGTGGCGATCTGCAGCCCGGTGTTGCCTGCCATCCCCATAATCACAGGGATGAAGGCAGCAAGCATGACAATAGCGACAAGAATTTCTTCAAATTGACCGATCACAACACTCGAAATCAATCCCCCGACAAGGCATAGCAGTAGCCATGGCAGGCGGCTTTTAACTATATTTAGTGAGTGAGTACCTTCTATGTTTCCAAACCTCACCTCAGAAGTTCCGGCAATTCGGTATATATCCTCTGTCGCTTCTGCCTCCATAACATCCATAATATCATCGACCGTTATAATACCAAGTAAATGTTCATCCGAATCCACAACAGGCATTGATACGAGGTCATATTTCGACATCATCTCGGCTACAATCTCGGCATCGTTATGCGGAGATACTTTTATAATCTTTGTCTCCATCACCTCAGAGAGCTTTCTGTGAGGTTCTGTTAATAGTAATTCCCTTAAAGATAGAACCCCTAAAAGCCTTTTCTCGGTATCAATAACATAGATGTAATATACGGCCTCGATATCCATAGCATCTTTCCTGAACCTCTCGATTATCTCTTTTGTTGTAATCTCGGGCCCATAAGAGACAAACTTATTGGTCATCAACCCTCCAGCAGTATCTTCTTTGTGCCCTAAAAGCTCTTGAATGTCTTCGGCCTCTTTCTTTCTTATCTGCTCCAAAATCTTCCTCGCCTTCTCGACAGGCAAATTGTTAAGAATGTCCGTGGCATTGTCAGGAGGCATCTCTTCTATTACATCTGCGGATTTTTCGATATCCATAGTATCTATTATCTTTATCTGCATGTCAGGTTTTAGTTCCCGGAGTGCCGCGGCAGCAGTTTTTATATCAAAATCCCTGAAGAGGTTAAAGACTTCATCTTGCGATATCTGGCTTATTATATCTGCGACATCAGCAGGATGGAGCTCAGATATCATTTGGTGCGGCACAGTAAGAGCTATTGTCTTTAATGCGGGTTTGATGGGCTGGATGTACTTCCAGCTTATTAATTTATCTGTGAGATGTATCCGAAATAGTTTTAATAAGCCATCCTTGCCATTACTTATTCCAGCCCTTCTCAAAAGCCCTCTCGCTCCGACATCAACAGCAACAAGCAATGCGTCGCTGCCACGTCCCTCAAGCTTGATGTCATTTGCCGTTACTACCCTTACTCCATTGACATCGACTATTCGTTTGTCTAATATGTCTCTTCTTGCCATTATGTCATCTTCGCTAGGGCTATACGATTCAGTTAAGGCTGCAGTAAGATATGTCGAAATTATCCTTTTGTTGAATAAATTAATTTTGTCCCACTTGACTCGAAATAATCGTCTTTTTCTCTCTAAGATAATGGCAGATACCATCGGAAGCGGGTCTCCTTTGACTACAACGATGTCCTTAACTCTCCCGATAACATCCCCTTTAGGGTCAAAGACAGGTTTTTTTATGACTTCGCTGAGAAATAGATCACCAAATAGAGGCATAATGTGTAGTATACCCTATCAACTGCTCAATGACAATAGCCGTTATTTAGAGTGAGGATTGACCGCAGAATCCAGAAAAATATGTTCCTCAGCCTCATCCAGGCCGTCAAGGCAAGAGCGAGAGGATATCGAACCAGCAGGAACATCATCGCCATATCTTATCCCTTAACCCGTAAAGCTATCCCACACTTTCCCTTGCATTTCGTATCTGAGACCTGTTATATTTATCGGAGATGATATTAAGGCTCAGCTTGGGGTCACAATAACTCACAGAACCCTGACAGACCGGTTAAAGAAAACGATTAATATTTGCCGTAATTACTCAGGTTCACGGTTCAAGGTTGAAAAACGATTAAAATTAAACAGTCTGAACCTTAGTAATCATAAAAGTATAAAGTTGCTAACCGTGAACTTGATAACCTGAGTAGTTACTATTTGCCTATGAATCCAGCATATATCATATCCACAAGGGCTATATCTCAAGATTTCGATCTCGCCTGTAAAACCATCATGAATCACGGATTCGGCATTGAGATAGATTGCGTCCATCTTAGTGATTACACCCGCTCGGATATTGAGCCTTATGCAATCCATCTCCCGTATGAGGATATCCCTCTGACCAGCCCTGATGAAGATATAAGAAGGCAATCTGTAAAAAGGATTGTTGAAGAGCTCGAAAAAGCACATTCCAAAAAGGTAAAGCTGGCAGTCCTACATATTGAAAGAGGGTATGACATATCACCCAAAATCCCCATTAATGAAAAGGCAAATCATTTTAAAATGGCTGCTGGCAGCATACTTGAAATCGCCGGAAATCTCGGAATAAAAATCGCCCTCGAAAATAATGGTTTCGCAAAGGATAGCTTTTCGGATCCTGATGAAATTTTGATGGTTATCGAAGATCTCGCAACAAATTACAATAATGTTGGTATATGCTTCGATACAGGCCATGCAAATATTTATGCATCTGATTCAGGCAAAGATTTGACCGCCGTATTCCAAAAGTTAAAAAGGCATACAATTCATGTTCATCTGCATGAAAACCATGGAACAATAGATGAACATTTGGCGCCACAGGGCATTTTTGAAAACGGTTTTTATAAAAAACTGATGACCCTTAATAATTCGTCTTTTACCTTCGAAACAAAGGGGGACTCCGGCATAAATGGCATATTAAAAGGCATTGGGCATATGCACTTGACTTAACTTATGACGTAACTATTCAGGTTGTTAAGTTCACGGTTCAAGGTTCACGGTTGTCTGCTTTGCGCGCTTTATCCGGACTCCTTTTTCATCGCTCTTTAACTGTGAACCGTGAACCCCGGAACCTTGAACCTGAGTAGTTACCTTATGACTTTATATAGCGTATTTTTGCGCTCCCGCGACAAACCCTTTTGCCTTTTAGTTCACCGAGCAATAACGATTAATCCCATATTTGCAAAGGATAATTGAGGTTCTTTTCCAAAAAGTGCAGTTATCCACATGGTAGTGTAGCCCTTTATGGGCGTAATTAAATATCAAATTCATCTTCAAGTTTCA
>JAJOKM010000131.1 GCA_021129835.1 Thermodesulfovibrionales bacterium
CCCATTTCCCATTATTTCGCTGTATATTCAACGGGTTATGCTTTTTTTGGGGGGGGACTTCAGTTTAAGCGACTTTGTAATCCATAGAAGTAGGCTCGTTCCCCGACCGAGCCGTTTTATTTCTTCCAGTCTCTTCAGCCCGTTCGGGAAACGGGGATGGGCAGTGAACTATTACACATTAATCCAGTACGATCACCTTCCCCATATCCCTTGTGTCATAACCCCCAAGAGACCTGACAATCCCTCTGAATTCCTCATCCTCTCTAATTATCTTCAGCACAACTTTTATCATCTCTGTATCAATAAACTCATAAGGTATCGCAAGGTCATACCGCTCATTGGCAACAGGAATAAAGTCAAGTCCGAGGGCCTTTGCAGATGAATAAATAGCGAGGCCTGTATCTGCAAGTCCTGTAAGGACATCTGATGCAACAGTCATGTGAGTATACTCCGCCCTCTCGTATCCCTTAATCATAGATGGATTAATCCCTAATTCTCTCAAATGCTTATCAAGAAGGAGTCTTGTCCCTGAGCCAACCTGCCTGTTAATAAACACTATATCATCTCTTATGAGGTCTCTAAAGCCCTTTATCTTTTTAGGATTGCCACTCTTTACCAGCAGTCCCTGCTGACGGTAAAGGAGATTTACGATTAAAATCTCTTTGTTTGGTAATAATCTCTTTATGAATGGCACATTGTACTCTCCTGATTGTTCATCTAACAGGTGTGTTCCAGCAATATGTGCTTCCCCTTTCCCTAAAGCTATCAAACCACCCATCGAACCGACATGGGCAGATGAGAGTGAAAATTCAGGATATCTCTTCTTTATTGTATTTGCCAAAATATCGAGTGAATTGTCATGACTGCCTATACATACTATGGTATTTTTAATCTCCCCTTTACTCCTGATTAATTCTACTTCTACTTTAGTCCCGGCCTGTAACCCCTCAGAACTGGCAGGAATCCTTACGATACCATCGGCCTTCACAAGGGACATCATTAGTCCGGCTCCTCTGCCGACCGGAGTCGTAATATATTCACCACCTACAACTCCTACTTTTACCCTTATGAATTCATCCACTCCCATTTGAGATGACAACTGTCTCGAAATTTTAGCTGCTACTTTTTCTCGGTCTCCTGTCACGACACCCAATAATCTTGCAACTGTAGGTCTGACAAACATCTGAAATGCGAGATAGGCCGAAACAGGATAGCCCGGCATACCGAATACGGGCCTGTTATTTACAAAACCTATGACTAGCGGCTTCCCTGGCTTTATTGAGACGCCATGGACAATTACCGCTCCAAGCTGCTCTATGGCGGTTGCAGTAAAATCCTCCGAACCCCTTCCAACGCCTGCATTAACCAGCACAATATCAGATACCTTGGTCGCTTCTTTTATCGCTTCCTTAATCTCCTCTAAATCGTCCCTGACTATACCAAATCTCTTAGCTTCAGCGCCCAGTTCCATAGCAAGCCCTGAAAGAACTGCGGAGTTATACTCTATTATTTCGGGCGGTTTTGGCGGTCTATCCCTCACCACATCTGGTTCGATAATCTCTGTGCCGGTCGGTATTATTGCAACCACTGGCCTTTTTCTTACTGCTACCTCGAGGTGGCCACTTGCAAGCATAGCGCCAATGTCTATCGGTCTTATTTTATGGTTTTCGGGGATTATCAGTTCTGTCGTTACTATATCTTCTCCGATGACCCTGACATGCTGATACGGTGTTACGGAACGATAGATCTCTATGCAGTCATTCACTACATTGACATCTTCGATCATTATAACCGCGTTAAATCCCTGCGGTATCGGATCTCCTGTATTTACAGGTACAGCAGCAGTTCCGACCTTCAGCATACACGGAGATGTCTCTATTGCACTAAATGTATCTGTAAATCTCACAGCGTAACCATCCATTGCAGCAGAGTGATAAAATGGCGAGGAGTACTTTGCGAATATCGGCTCCGCAGTAATCCTTCCCTGCGACTTATTAACATGTATGGTCTCTGGAGAAAGGCGATGAATGCCAAAGAAATCAAGCCTCTCAAGGAGAAGCTCAAACGATTTTTCGACGGGAAGGATGTCTGAAAATACCTGCTTACTATAGTCTTTATTCACTTAACTTTCTGATTTCTGGTCTTTCCAACAACTTTTTATCTGTTAAGTCAATCGTCTTTGGTTCATCTCGCTGCACAAATGACCGCCCTACAAATACACCGCCCTCTATAATGGATACCCTCTTTGAATTAATGTCTCCAAAAAGCTTGCCCGTATCCTTTATATCTACAAATTCTTCAGCCGCGATATTTCCCTCTACTCTGCCACCAATTACTACACTTTTTGCTACCACATCTCCGACGAGCACTGCAATTTTTCCAAGCACAACCCTGCCCGCTCTGACATTCCCCGTCACCATTCCATCAATCCGCATCGTTCCAGGAGTGTTTATATTCCCTTCGATCTCTGAGCCCTCTCCAATCAATATATCGAGTTTATTGGCGGTTATCTTTTTCAGAAACATATTTTATCTTGCTGCTTTTTGTCCATGTTGCCTTATATAGATTTTCGATGAGGCAATTAGTTTAGTTGACAATTTAAAAACAGTATTATACTATACTATCACTATAACAGCATAGGTAAAAAAAATCAAGGAGGGTTCATATGGTTCATATGGATGGAGATTTAAAGTCCAACAACATTATTGGCATAGATATTGGGTATGGTTTTACAAAAACTCGTGGACAAAATGGCGTCAAAATATTTAATACAGCAGTTACGCCTACTGTTCCAGTTGAGACCTTCGGCACTATTACACCGATAACTGTAAACGACAAGAAGTTTTTAGTTGGAGACGAAGCGCTTAAAGAGGGGTTCGGGTTGATAGAGACGAGAACCTCTTCCTTTATAGGCTCTGATTCATGGATAGCTGTGCTCGGGCAAGCCCTGCATATAAATAAATTTGATATTTTTCGGAAAGGGGTGATAGTCCTCGGGATACCGCCAGGGCATTACGACAACGTATATGCAGAGGAATTAACGAAGGCCATAAAAAAATCTTCGATTATCTGCAATAAGAAAAACTACAATTTATTATTAGCAGTTATTAAGATAATTCCTCAAGGAGCAGGCGTCTTCTTTTCATACTCCTCGCTGGATAAGGACGCTGACAAAAAAGATGTAGCGATAATAGATATAGGACACCATACAATAGACATGGTGCTTTTTTCGAAGGGCAAATATGTCGAGAAGGCAACAAGGAGTTTTCCTTTCGGTATATCTGTAATCTTAGACGACATAGCTAAGGCTTTTTACAGGAAGCATAAACTTGCCATAGGGCATGAGAAGTCGCTCGAGATCCTGAAGAAGGGACATTTAACTATTTTCGAGGAAGAATATATATTAGATGAACTCCAAGGCATGCTGTCATCTTACGCCGAGCAAATAACATCATTATCAGAAAATTTCTTTGAAGGCTTAAGCTATTATAGTCCCGACGTAGGGATAATAAGCGGAGGTGGGGCCTTGGCGCTAAAAGATCTAATAAAGATACGGTATAAACTATTTATCATGGACAATCCGGAGACACTAAATGCAGTCGGTTTTTGGAGATATGGAATGACAATTGCGGAAGAATAAAAAGACTCTTTCCCATTTCAAGTGGGTAAGAGCCAATAAAAAAAGGATTCGTTTATTTGGCGCTACCTTCTATCCATTGCTGAGACTACCCTTTTCTGCAGGTAGTTCCACGGATTTACAGGCTTGCCAAGATGCCTTATTTCATAAGATAAATGAGGCCCAGAGGTCCTTCCGGTATTGCCCACATAAGCAATAATATCGCCTCTTCTCACTTCTTGTCCCTCGACAACAAGATTCCTTTTATTGTGTTTAAACACCGTCCTATGGCCCAACTCATGTTCAATAGCAATAACATTGCCACCAAACCTGTGCCATCCTGAAAAATCGACGACTCCATCAGCAGTTGCCCTTATGGGCGTGCCAGGTGGAGCTGCAATATCTATTGCTTTATGAAAATGCCTAACGCCGGTTACTGGATGAATTCTCATGCCAAATGGTGATGTCACCCTGCCGTAGACAGGCCATCCCATCGGGGTTGCAAGATAGATGACCCTCTCTCTTCTAAGAAACTCTCTAATAGCTGAGACTTTCTCCATAGTCATATCGATCTCTTTTCGCAGTAAATCTACATCCTCCGAACTTGCACCGCATGCACCCTCGACATCAATATTTTCGAGGTTTTTCAGTATCTCTTCTTTCCTGTCAAAAGACACGAGCACCCTAAGTTCAGCCTCTGCCTTTTTGAGGCTCGAGAGCGTATCTCTTATCTTGCTAAATTGCCTTTTATAGTGTTGCAGGTCACTCTTGTACGTATTCAGCATGCTTTTTGTAGAATGGTACTTTTCATGGTACTCGATGGTGTTCATCGATAGAAAAGCGACAAAGACGAGACCGGCAAGTCCTGCCATAAAGAATAAAAAAATACCTATAGATGGGAGTCTCATGCTTGCCGCTTGCCTGTTATCATGGGGGATTACCATAATAGTGATGGCGGTGAAAAGTCTTTTAATAAACATTTTGATCTTATTCATAGCGTATCTTTTCTCTACCTCCTTTCTCTATAAATCCTATATTGTGAGTGTAAAAGCCATTATCTATAAGGTTTGAGATGACAGAGCCTGAATCCTTTTTGTCTATTATCATAACATACCCTATTCCAAGATTAAAGGTCCTTTTCATCTCTTCATCAGGGATATTCCCCAGTCTCTTAATAAGATGAAATATAGGAGGCACATGCCATGAATCCTTCTTTATCACTGCCACTAAACCTTCTTCTAAAATCCTCGGCAGATTTCCTGAAATACCCCCGCCTGTTATATGTGCCATGCCCTTAATAGCTATAAGACCTTTCAAGGCAGTGAATGCCTTTACATATACCCTTGTCGGTTTGAGCAGCTCTTCCCCGAGGGTCATGTTTAATTCCGGTATATATTTATCTAAACTAAGATTCGATATATCAAAAAAGACCTTCCTAGCAAGGGAGTAGCCATTGCTGTGCAGTCCATTAGATGCTATGGCTATAATAACATCCCCTTCCGCTATCTCTCTGCCATCAATAATCTCTTCCCTTTCGACGACTCCAACTGCAAAGCCTGAAATATCATAATCATTCTCCTGGTAAAACCCGGGCATCTCCGCTGTCTCGCCTCCTATGAGGGAACAACCAGCCTCCCTGCATCCTCTGGCAATTCCCTTAATCACCTCGCTATGCTTCTCTGGCTGGAGTCTTCCGGTCGCAAAGTAATCGAGAAAAAACAATGGCTCTGCGCCAGAAGTAAGGATATCATTGACACACATTGCGACGAGGTCAATACCGACTGTATCATGTTTATCCATCATAAATGCTATTTTTAGTTTTGTCCCCACGCCATCGGTTCCGCTTACAAGGACAGGCTCTCTATACTTTTTAGTATCCAGTCTAAACAATGCACCGAAATGTCCTATATTGGTCATCACCTCTTGCCTGAAGGTCGCCCTTGCCATCGGAGAAATGAGATTCACAAATCTCTCTCCCGCCCTTATATCGACGCCTGACTCCTTATATGTTAATTCACTTATACTTGATTTCATAACGGCTGCCCTGAGCTTTCGGCCATCTTAATGCTAATATCTACCGCCCTTGCGGAGTGTGTTATCGCACCGCTGGATATGATGTCTACGCCTGTCTCTGCAATGCCCCTTATATTTTCTAAATCCACATTTCCCGATGCCTCAAGTATTGCCCTGCCTCTTGTAGCTTTCACGGCCTCTTTCATAGCGGGAATAGACATATTATCCAGCATAATTACATCCGCATCTGCAGCTAATGCCTCGTTTAATTCGGAAAGATTTGTCACCTCCACCTCTACTTTCAGCAGGTGGCATGCCCTTTTTGCAAGCCTAATAGCCTCCTTTATGCCACCTGCAATCTTTATGTGATTGTCCTTAATCAAGATGCCGTCATAAAGCCCAAACCTGTGATTAAAACCGCCGCCAATCACGACACCATACCTCTCCATAAATCGCATCCCGGGGGTCGTCTTTCGGGTAGCGGTAATCTTTGCTGGCGATCCTTTAATCCTCTCTATATAAGTCCGTGTCATTGTTGCAACCCCCGATATGCGCTGGAGTATATTTAAGGATATCCTCTCTCCAGCAAGGAGGCTCCTTCCGCTCCCGGAGATCTTTGCTATTGTATCGCCTTTTTTGATATTAGAGCCCTCGCTGAAGAAGACCTCTATATTAACTCCTGGGTCGACAGAGGCAAAGACCTCTCTGACAAAAGGCATGCCTGCTAATAAAAAGTCTTCCTTGGCGACAATTTCTGCCGCTGATTGGTTATCCTCAGGAACAATAAAAGAAGATGTGATATCACCATGCCCGATATCTTCGTAGATGGCTAAACGAATTGTTTCTCTTGCCAGCCAATTCATGGTCTGCTCCCTCTATTTAGGTCCCGCAGTCGTCTCTCTCTTAACTGCATCGAAGAGTTTTAATGTCTCTTCTATTTTATCCTTCCTTGATAGAAGATCATCGAATCTTGCTTTATCCTTCTGAAGGACACTTTTTGGGGCACTACTTAGGAAGTCTGCATTAAGGAGCTTTTTATTTAAAAAATTTAGTGACTCGTCTATCTTTTTCATCTCTTTCTGGAGCCTGTTAACTTCAGCGCCAATATCGAGCAGTCCACCAATCGGCACATATATCTCCATCTCCTCTTTAACTGCCACCGCAGATCCCTTTATGCATTCAACCTCTGGGGCGACTCCTATCTCTTTGCACCTTGTTAATTTCTTTATGGCAGCCAGATTATTTTTGATAATCTCTCCTGCCTCTTCAGAATATACCTTGATATCGGCCTCAATCTCGATGGATGGCGCAATATTTAATTCGCCCCTTATGCTCCTTATGCCTGTCACCGCATTTATTACATGTCCCATCTCCTCTACTGCATTTTGGTACGTAGGCAGTCTTAGAGGGTAGGGAGAACGGATAATACTCCCTTTTTGTCTGGATATTTTATGCCATATCTCTTCGGTGACAAATGGCATAAAGGGGTGGAGCAACTGCAATACCTGCTCAAGGACAAAAAAGAGGCAATTTACAATTATCACCTTTTCCTTATCGCTTCCATGAAGCAGGACAGGTTTTGTGAGCTCGATATACCAGTCACAAAATTCATGCCATACAAATTGATATATGCCGTTTGCGGCCTCGCTGAATCTATACGCTCTAAGATGTTTATCGATAGCTGAGGCTGTTGATGCCAGCCTGCTAATTATCCATCTACTCGGAAGGTCTAAATCCTTATCGTAATCATGCAGCGGCTGTTCAGTCCATAACTGCTCATTATTGATTATGAACTTTGTGGCATTCCATAATTTATTTATGAAATGTCTGTAGCCCTCTATCCTCTCTTCTGAAAACTTTATGTCCCTTCCCCGCGCAGCAAGGGCAGCCAGGCTAAATCTAAAGGCGTCTGCACCATATTTATCTATCAGCAATAGAGGGTCTATTATATTTCCCTTCGACTTGCTCATCTTTTGTCCTTTTAAATCCCTAACGAGGGCATGAATGTAGACATCTCTGAAAGGCGGATCACCCATAAATTTCATTCCCATCATAATCATGCGGGCAACCCAAAAAAAGAGTATATCAAATCCCGTAACGAGGAGATTTGTTGGGTAAAATGTCCTTAAATCCTCTGTATCTTCAGGCCACCCAAGGGTAGAAAACGGCCAGAGTGCTGATGAAAACCATGTATCGAGGACATCAGGGTCACGGATTATATCTCTACTTCTGCATTCAGGGCATTCTTTTGGGTCGTCTCTTCTGCAGATAGATTTAATATCTCTCGGTATCCTCGTAATTTTTGAATTCTTTATTATTTCGGTATGACTCATACCTGATTTTCTTAATTCTGAATACTTACCGCCAGCGAGTGCGGTGCCATCGGGAAGGTTAACGGTACCAAAAAATATATGCTCGATTATTTCTCCCTGGGGTGTTTTATCATCTCTTTTGCAGCCGGCGCAATACCATACGGGTATCTGATGACCCCACCATATCTGTCGCGATATACACCAATCTTTTATATCCCTCATCCACGCAAAATAGTTATTCTCCCATGACTCTGGGATGAGCCTTACCTTTCTGTTTCGCACTACTTTTATAGCTTCTGATGCTAAAGATTCTATTGCCACATACCACTGAATCGTGAGGAGCGGTTCTATTGTCGTCTTACACCTGTAGCAATGACCGACCGCGAAGTTATGCCTCTTTTCGCCCTCCAGCAGACCGAGTTCGATTAAATCCTCTAATACCTTTTTCCGGCATCGGTACCTGTCAAGTCCGCTGTATCTTTCTCCTGCCGCTATGCCCATGCGTCCATCTTCTGTAATTACGCTTATGGATGGAAGGTTGTGTTGCCTGCCTATTGCCTCATCACTGAAGTCATGGGCAGGGGTTACCTTAACTGCACCAGTAGCAAAAGAAGGGTCAACACTCGACTCTGAAATTATCGGGATTTCTCTGCCGACAAGGGGCAGGTTAATGGTCTTGCCGATGAAATGCCCGTATCTTTCGTCTTCTGGATGGACTGCAACTGCTGTGTCACCAAGCATGGTCTCGGGTCTTGTAGTAGCTACAGAGATATAACCCTTCCCGTCAGTCAAAGGGTATTTTATGTAATACAACTTGCCATCTATTTCGTCATATTCTACCTCCAGATCGGATAAGGCAGTATGGCATCGAGGGCACCAGTTAATCAGACGATCATCTCTATAGATAAGCCCTTCTTCATAGAGGGTGACAAAGACCTCTCTTACTGCCTTGGATAATCCTTCATCGAGGGTAAACCTCTCCCTCGACCAGTCGCACGATGCCCCGAGTCTCTTGATCTGATGTATTATTTTGCCGCCATGCTCCGCCTTCCACTCCCAAATCCTTTCGATGAAGGCATCCCTCCCAAGCTTATGCCTGTCTACCCCTTCCTTTGAGAGTTCTTTCTCGACTACGTTCTGCGTGGCAATGCCGGCATGATCTGTCCCTGGAAGCCACAAGACTCTGTGGCCTGACATCCTCTTCCATCTCACAAAGATATCTTGGATTGCAACATTCATAGCATGGCCCATATGGAGGGAACCCGTAATATTAGGAGGTGGTATTACTATACAGAATGGTCTCTTTGTGGCATCCGGATCCGGCTTAAAGTATCCGCTACTTTCCCAAAAGTGATACCATTTGTCTTCAACTTCTTGCGGATTATAACTCTTCGTTAACTCAATCTGCCTATTACTCACTACACATCACCCGATTTCTGATGTAATCCTTTCTATCTCTCTTCTTATTATCGTCTCTGCAATCTCTGGGACGATCTTTCTGATTGCAATATTAATCTCCCCGCGCAAAGACTCTAACAATTCTTTTACTAAATCCCTGGTCACATTTTCGACAATCTCGGCAGCACTGCTTGATATTGTCTGCCCTAAAGAATCCCTCATCGCTGATGAAACATAAGGCAATATATCTAAGCTCGCAACTCTTTTATCGACGCTATCTTTTAATATAGCCGAGACTTCCTCCTCTGAAGGCAGTCTTATTTCTTGCAGCAGGGCATTATCAGTAAGAGAGATATCTTTATCCCGCCCTGACTCTCTGGCAGTGGATTGAATATCGCTATCTGTTTCGATAGAAATCTCTGAGATATCACCTTTTTTGGTCGGGCCAAAATCCACCACCAATGCCTTAACCTTACTTATTAACTCATGCGACTCAAAGGGTTTAATGATAAAGTCGTCTGCGCCAACTACCCTTGCATGCTCCTCGTCAAGAGGCTCGAATGCGCCCGCAAGGAGGATCACAGGGATTCCTTTAGTGGTAGGAATACTCTTGATCTCCCTGCAGAGCTGATAGCCGTTTAATTCCGTCATCGCAATATCTGCAAGTATGATGTCTGGGGCAAAGGGCTCTAATTCTTGGAGCGCCTGATTGCCATTGCTAACGGCCTTTATCTCAAAATCTTCGGGTCCAAGAATAAGCTCAACCACCTTCTGGATGGTTAAGCTATTATCTGCTAATAATAATTTATAAGGCATAACTCTCTGGTATCATATTTATGTGACTATTCAGGTTCATTATATCATATAGAGCGACCGAAAAAATAATATTTGAACCCTTGAACCCTTGAATCCTTGACCTCTTATCCTTTGCTGCCTGAATTGCAGAAATCTGTGCAATCTGGTATAATCAACCTGATATTATAAATATTACACGAGGAGGAGAAAAATGCCAAGGGTAAAAGGGGGACCAAAGACACGGATATACCATAAAAAGGTTCTCAATAGGGCGAAGGGGCAATATGGCGCAAGGAGCCGTGTTTATAAAGTTGCAGCACAGGTTACAGAGAAGGCCCTCCTTGCAGCTTATAAAGACAGGAGGCTTAAAAAGCGTGAATTTAGGGCATTGTGGATTGTGAGGATCAATGCCGCTGCCAGGTCATTCGGAATGTCTTATAGCCAATTTATGAATGGGCTGAAAAAGGCAAATATTTCTTTGGATAGAAAGGTCCTTGCTGATATGGCGTATAATGATCCATCGGCATTTAGTGAATTGGTAAATCAGACAATAAGCAGCAAGTGACGAGGTAACTACTCCGGTTCAAGGTTCACGGTTAACAGCCTTGAATACTTGAATCCTTGAATCCATAAATCCTTGAACCCTATGACTAAAGATCTGAAGCGAGTATTCCTCGAAGAGTTAAGGTCAGTCAAGAGTATGACAGACCTGTCTCATCTCAGGGTTAAATATCTTGGCAGGAAAGGGATTATAACTTTAGAACTAAGATCCCTCTCCTCCATCTCACCTGCCGATAGACCAGCAGCCGGTAAAAAAATAACCAGTATAAAACAATTTATCGAAGCAGAGTTTGCTGTAGTAGAGTCCATCCTGAAAAGAGAAGAATTGCAGAGAGAGCTTCAGGCAAACTGCATCGATGTTACACTAAGTGGTAAGTTTGTTCCGTTTGGGAGACAACATCCCATAAGCAGGATGCTGTCAGAAATAACAGATATCTTTGTGACAATGGGCTTTGGCATTGAGGAAGGGCCAGAGGTCGAATCCGATTACTACAACTTCGAGTCATTGAATATCCCTAAAGACCACCCAGCAAGGGATATGCAGGATACATTTTATATAAATGATGATATGGTATTAAGGACTCACACCTCTCCAGTTCAGGTGAGAGTGATGGAGAAGGCAAGACCACCCCTCATGATTATAGTCCCTGGCAAGGTTTACAGACGAGATGCCGACATAACGCATACCCCCATGTTTCATCAGATAGAGGGGCTGATGGTAGACAGAGGCATAACCTTCAGCAATCTCAAGGGTGTCTTAGAGGCATTTCTTTACCACCTTTTTGGACCTGATACACCTGTCAGGTTCAGGCCAAGTTTTTTCCCATTCACAGAACCGTCTGCCGAGGTGGATATCGGGTGCATATTATGTGGCGGAGATGGCTGCAATGTCTGTAAAGGGTCTGGGTGGGTCGAAATACTTGGCGCCGGGATGGTAAACCCGGTGGTATTCGAAAATGTCGGATACGATACCGAGGAGTTTTCGGGTTTTGCTTTTGGGATGGGGGTAGAAAGGATTGCTATGCTGAAGTATTCGATAGATGATATAAGGCTATTTTTCGAAAATGATATCCGATTTCTCAGGCAATTTTGAGGTCATGTTATGCTTGTCCCTTTTCAGTGGTTAAAAGAATTTATCGATATTACTGACCATGCCCAGGAAGTGGCCCGCAGGCTCACAATGGCAGGTCTCGAGGTAGATGCCCTTGTCAAGCATATGGACGGAGATATCGTCATGGAAGTAAATGTCACTCCTAATAGACCTGATTGCTTGAGTATTATTGGTATTGCAAGGGAGCTTTCTGCTATTTACAAAATTCCATATAGATTTCCGGAGCATAGTGTTGCAGCATCAGCAGGAGAGCTTGGATTAAATGTCGATATCCTCGATACTAACCTCTGCCATAGATACGCAGGAAGGGTTATAAGAGGTTTAAAAGTAGAGGCACGCAGAACTCCCGAATGGATGCAAAATAGGCTCCAGAGGTGCGGCATACGGTCTATTAATAATGTTGTGGATGCTACAAACTATGTCCTTCTTGAGTTAGGACATCCCCTCCATGCCTTTGACCTCCAGAGGCTAAAAGGGAGCAACATCCGTGTTGGCACTCCGGAAGGCATTAAAGGACAATGGGCGATGGCCAGTATCGAAACACTCGATGGGGTCGAGCGAGAAATATCAGGCGACGACCTTTTGATATGGGATGCGGAAGACCCGGTTGCTATTGCAGGTGTTATGGGCGGGCTGGATACAGAGGTGAATAACTCGACTGTAGATATATTTATCGAGAGCGCTCACTTTCACCCTCCCTCGATACGGCGGACATCAAAGAGACTCGGGCTTAAAACGGAGTCATCATACCGGTTCGAAAGAGGAACAGATATAAAGATGCTTAAAAAAGCGCTCGATAGGGCAACTTTTCTCATCCGGGAGATGGCAGGTGGTGTAATCTGCGGCAAGGTCGACATATACCCTAAAAACTACAGGCCTGCAGAAATAGAGGTAAGATGCGAAAAAATAAATAAATTATTAGGGCTGGCGCTAAGCAGTCAAGAAATTGTTAGTTGCCTGAAAGGATTAGGTTTTGAGATAAAAGATGCCCCAGACAAATTATCAGATAGATTAATAATAAAGACCCCTGCCTACAGGAGGGATGTGGAGAGAGAGGCGGATGTTATAGAGGAGGTTGCAAGGATTTACGGTTATGACAAGATTTCTGCAAGTCTCCCGATGGCAACCCTGAGTATAGATAAGCAGAAAGAAGGTGACAAGAGACGATCTGTCAAGGATGAAATAAGTGGATCTCTCTTGAAGTCAGGCTTCACAGAGGCAATAAATTACAGTTTTATGGGCATTCAGGATATTGATCTGCTCGGCATCGGGGCAGATGATAGTAGGAGGGCAGGTCTTATACAGATAATGAATCCCTTGAGGGTTGAAGACTCTTTTATGAAGACGACCATTATTCCATCGTTGATAAAGAATCTGGTTCATAATGTACTGCATGGCAGCAGAGAATTAAGGTTATTCGAAATATCAAAGGTGTTTATAGGCAATGGTTCCTCTCGACTGCCGGAAGAGAGGGAGCATGTTGCAGCCATATATTATAAGGAAAGGGTTAAATCGCTCTACAGGGATGATACTGACGACTTCTACATAGTCAAGGGAGTGGCCGAAGCAGTCTTTAATAACCTCAAGATTTATGATTACTCCTTCAGAAGGTCATCTGAGGCATATCTGCACCCAGGGCGGTCTGCAGATATATTCATAGGGAACGACAAAATAGGATATCTGGGTGCGATCTCCCCTGCCGTGTTAGGCTCACTCAATATAAAGAGACATAAGGCATCTCCCGTAGTGGTCGAAATCGATATCGAGAGCGTGATTTCGAGTATAACAGAGGAGATAAAGTATAAGCCCATGCCAAGATTTCCGTGCATCGAACGGGATACCGCAATAGTAGTGGATTCATCGCTTGAGTCTTCTATGGTAATAAAGTGGCTGAAATTATACCCTTCTGAGTTAATCGAGGATGTCTATATTTTTGATCTCTACTATGGTAAAAATATTCCCGAAGGCAAAAAGGGCATCGCCTTTAATGTCAGATACAGGGCATCAGACAGGACACTCAGGGACGATGAGATCGATGAGCTACACAGCCTGTTAGTAGATTATGTCATTGGTAAAACAGGGGGAGAGTTAAGGCAGTGATGGATAATAGTGAGCAGTGAGCAGTGAGCAGTGAGCAGGAAGGTTTGTCATTCCCGCTTGTCGGGAATCTGCCTTAAAGACAAGGAATGATTCCGAACAAGTCGGAATGACATAATCAGGAAGCAGTGAGCAGTTTACTGCGATTGCAGATGGACTTTGTCATTTGGGCTTTGACATTTCCTTACTTACCAATATACCCAATCACTATTATACCAGCAAGCAAGAATCTATAGTAGGCGAAGATGTGCAAGGGATATTTTTTAAAAAAGACGAGGAGAAATTTTATCGCAAAAAAACCCGAGATAAAGGCTGCCACAAAGCCAGCCGCAAATATATCGAGACTATAGCACTCCGGACTTCTCAGGAGTCTGCTTCCTTCAAGTATGACTACACCACTAGTTATAGGAGTTGCCATGAGGAATGAAAACCTCGCGGCGGACTCCCGTGTGAGGTCCCTGAACAACCCTGCAGTTATTGTTATGCCTGATCTCGAAACACCCGGTACTAACGCTATTGCTTGTGAAAGCCCGATAGTTATTGAATCTTTCATAGATACCTTTCCCTTATCCATCTTTCCATATCGTTCTGCAACGAGCATCAGCGCTCCAAAGACTGCCGTCGTAAAGGCAATTAGCAAGGGATTTCTTAGCGCCTGCGCTATCACATCATAGAATATGATTCCTATAGTAACAGTAGGAATAGTCGCAATGGTTAAGAGATATAGCAGCCGTCTGTCTTTGAATAGATTCAACCAGTCTCTGTAAAAGCAGATTAGTAAAGCGAGAAGGGTTCCACCATGAACGGCGACATTAAAGGTGAGGGTATCGATCTCCCCTTCCCATCCCAAAAACCACGGAAAGAGGATCAGATGGGCCGTGCTGCTTACAGGAAGGAATTCTGTTGCCCCTTGCAGAATACCCATTATTATTGCTTTAAAGATCGCTATATCCATTTATTGATTCAGACGTAATAAGTTCACCCCCACCCCCGCATCAAGTGCGGGGCAGGCTCTAACCCTTCCCGGCCACCCCTCTTTTTAGAGGGGACTTTTACTCTGCTTGTGCCTTCGCCGC
>JAJOKM010000181.1 GCA_021129835.1 Thermodesulfovibrionales bacterium
CAGTTATAAAGACTGCTAACTTCGAACCATGAACCGTAGTTAATATTTTGACGGTTAGTTCGGTATATGTCCGGGCTAACCGTTATTTTTTTGACTAACCCACCCAAAATTTCCTTGATTATCAACCCTTTATACATTGGCACAATCTATGCTATAGCATAGTAAGGTCAGATACAATAAGCGCCAGCAGCAAAGGAATCCTATAAAACTCAAGATGTCTGATTAAGCATAATAAATATTATACCAGGAGGAAGTTCTATGATCGATGAGAAATTAGAAGAAGGGCGAGGGGAAGAACCAAAGAGGAAAAAAGGGAAAGGGAAGCTTTTGATTATTATCATTGCAGCTGCTGTCATAGTCGGTGGCGCTGGCGCGGGGGCATTTTTCTTCTTTGCAAAACCAGTTGCAGAGCAAGCAAGGGAGGAGGCAGTGCAGGACGATTGGGTGATGTTTGCCCTTGATCCTTTCATTGTCAACCTCAAAGACCCTGTTGCGGCCCGGTTTTTAAAGGTGTCGATGCATCTTGAACTCAGAAGTCCCAAAATAGCGGAAAAGGCCGAGGCAAAGACGCCGCAATTAAGGGATGCGATTATCACCATTTTAAGAGGCAAGACATCTGAAGAATTGATCCTAATGGAAGGGCAATTTCGGCTCAGGGATGCGATAGCTATAAGGACTAACCAGATTTTAGGGGAGAATTCAGTAAGAAATGTCTTTTTTACAGAATTCGTAATGCAGTAGGGAGCTTTGATGGAAAACATCCTTTCACAAGACGAGATCGATGCGTTAGTAAGGGGTATTTCTGAAGGCGAAGTAGAGACAGAGAAGGCAGAAGATATCTCTGGGACAAGGTTATATGATTTTACAGGGCAAGAAAAGATCATCAGGGGCAGGATGCCTTCTTTAGATATTGCCAATGAAAGAATTTCCAGAAATTTCCGCATTTCGCTGGCTACTGCTATCGGGCATATGGTGGATGTGACGAGTGTGAATGTCAATATCACAAAGTTCTATGATTTCATGAGAGGAGTTCCTTTCCCCTCAAGCATCACCATATTTAAGCTGGATCCGCTCAAGGGATTTGGCCTTCTGGTATTTGATGCAACGATGATATTCAACCTTGTTGAATTATTCTTTGGTGGCACTGGCAAGGATCATTATAAACCCGAGGGAAGGGAGTTTACGCCGATAGAGCAAAAGATAATTCATAAGGTTGCAATGATGTTTCTTAGCGATATGGAAGATGCATGGAGGCCTATTTATCCGCTGAAGCCTCTATACATTCGTTCAGAAATGAACCCCCAGTTTGTGACTATTGTAACTCCTGTCGATGCTGTAATAATGGTGGAATTTATACTCGAGATCGAGGGTAAACCATGCAAGACACTTCTCTGCATACCATATAATGTTGTCGAGCCTATTAAGGATAAGCTTTATAGCGCCTTTTCGTCAGACAGGGAAGACCTGGATCTAAAATGGCTGGAGAGACTGAAAAAGATACTGGAGGGAATTCCGGTCGCGTTGAAAGGCGAGATAGGCAGAGCAAGACTTACAGTGCAAGAGGTCATCGATCTAAAGGTCGATGATGTGATAATTCTCGATAAAAAGGCAGGCGAAGATATCGACTTGCTTGTTGAAGATACCCTTAAATTCAAAGGAGAGTTTGGAGTCTACAAAGGAGACTATGTATTAAAGATAACCGATGTGCTATGAAGAGAGGGGTATCCAGAAGGTCGTCAGACCTTCTGGGGGTGCAGTAAGGTAGATGAGCAGATGAGTTGCCCATAAACTCATAAACTCATAAACTCATAAAGGAGGAGATAAAAATGGCCGGCGATGTAAAAGATCTGGATATGCAGGAGTTTGAGTCAGAAGCGAAATCGCCTCAGATTGTTCGGAGGGAGATAGACTTCATTTTGGATGTGTCATTGGAGTTGACCGTGGTTATTGGTAGTGTCAAGATGCTTGTCCAGGAACTTCTTCAACTGAGTCAGGGATCTGTTATAGCTTTAGACAAATTGGCAGGTGAGCCGATGGATGTATATGTTAATGACAGACTTATTGGAAGGGGAGAGGTAGTTGTTGTTAATGAAAAATTTGGGATTAGACTTACAGATATCATGAGCCCAACTGAGAGGGCGAGGCAATTGAGATAAACGGAGGGTTATCTTGGGTATGGAATTAATTCAGATTGTAGTTGCATTGCTCTTTGTGCTTGGTGGTATATATCTGCTCTTGAAATTTTTAAGAGGGCGGATCTTACCACGAAATGGAATGGTCGAGATGCTGCATTATCAATCACTCGGCCCAAAAAAAGGGATAGCAATTATTAGAGTCTTAAAAGAGTATCTTGTTGTCGGCATTGCAGATGAGAGCATATCCATTTTGAGCCGACCCTCCTCATCCGAGGTAGAGGCCTCTTTGAAAAACGAGTTAGAGGTTAGCGAACAAATGCCAAAAAAGTGGAATATGGGTATACTGAAATGAAAAGAATACTATTCTTTACCTTTTACATGCTGTCTGCTGTCTGCTGCTTACTGGCTCCTTCGGTTTCTGCTGCTATGCAGCCAATGCCTTCGCCGATACCTTCGCCAATGCATCCGATTATAGAGGATTTCCCTGAATTGACGACTCCTCTTGAATTGCTCGTGCTCTTTACGCTGCTCGGTATTCTGCCTGCACTCCTTATTATGACCACCTCCTTTCTGAGAATAGTGATTGTCCTCTCTCTTTTAAGGCATGCCTTAGGAACTCCAGCCGTTCCACCGACACAGGTAATACTAGCTTTGTCATTTTTTCTTACCTTATTTGTTATGTCTCCAGTCGTAGACATAATTTATACCGAGGCTTATCTGCCTTATATCAACCGAGAGGTAGGCGTGGGCGATGCCCTATCTGCAGCAGCAGCTCCTCTGAAGGAATTTATGTTGAGGCAAGTAAGGGAGGAAGATCTCGCCCTCTTCTTAGAGATATCGCAGGCAGAGAGACCTGCAACACCAATGGATCTTCCATTAAGGGTTGTCATCCCTGCCTTTGCTATCTCTGAGCTGAGGACGGCATTTGAGATAGGTTTCCTCATCTTTCTCCCGTTTCTGATTATTGATATGGTGGTTGCGAGCGTGCTCCTTTCTATGGGAATGATAATGCTCCCTCCAGTTATGATCTCTCTGCCTTTTAAGTTGCTTTTATTTGTCCTTGTAGATGGGTGGGGGCTGTTGATAGGTTCGCTGGTCAAGGGGTTTCAATGACAGTTGAGTTATTAAATCAAGTTGCAGGACAGGCATTAAAGGTAACGCTGCTGGTTGGCGGACCTTTGCTGTTGGTGAGTCTTGTTATTGGAGTGCTGATAAGTATTTTTCAGGCGATCACACAACTCCAGGAAATGACATTGACCTTTGTTCCAAAGATAATCGCTGTCTTTTTAGCAGTATTTTTGACTCTGCCCTGGATGACCAGCGTGCTCATGGATTTTACCACGAGGTTGTTCGAAAATATACCGATGTATATTAATTAAGGTAGATTCAAGGTTCCGGGGTTCAACGGCTCAAAGTTAACGGCCTTTATAACCGTTGAACCGTTGAACCGCTGAACCTGAAGTGTTATGGCGGGATATGGAACTGTATACCATGATAAACATATATGCGGAGAGGTTTATCATCATATTTATAAGGGTTGCTGTTATCCTCTCTTTTATACCCTTTATTGGTGGGCGATTGACTCCAATGAAGGTAAGGGCTAGTCTTGCCATTGCAATAACATTACTGCTTCTGCCAGTCGTGCCGTCCGAAAACATAAAGGTCGATAACCCGGTGGAGGCAGTATTTGAGGCGCTATTTATAGGGGCAGCAATAGGCCTGACAGTACGGCTAATACTCAGTGCGGTCGAAATGGCTGCCCAGTGGATAAGCTTTCAGATGGGGCTGGGCATGGCAGTAGTCTTTAACCCAGCATTTGGCGAGATATTAGGTCCTTTGAGCCTCTTCTATAGCCTTTTAGCTATGATGGTCTTCTTCATCTTGGGTATTCACCATTTCTTTATTTTAGGTATTGTGCGCAGTTTTGATATTAGTGATATACAATATGCGGGGATATTCAGCTCCATTATGGAGTTAAATTCTATCTTTTTCCCATTGGCCTTTAAAATAGCAGCCCCTGTGCTTGTTGTCCAATTGATGATCTATTTTTCTGTTGGGTTTTTAGCGCGGGCACTGCCACAGGCAAATATATTTTTCATAAGTTTCCCATTGCTCATAGCTGTCGGGATTCTTTTTGTAGCGCTATCATTGCCAATGGTCTTAATGGTTATCTCGAAGGCATTTATGCATGTAATGGATGCGATCATGGTCTTTGTCGAATAATATGCCGGATAGTAGGCGGTTGGTGAGCTATGGCAGAAAAATTTGAAGAGAAAACAGAACAGGCGACGCCGCGAAGGCGCCAAAAGGCGAGAGAAAAAGGCGAAACAGCAAAGAGTAAGGAGATTACCGGAGTTATCCCTATATGGATATTTTTTCTGGTTCTTGTATTTGGTTGTTTTATGTTTATGCCTTTCCTCCAATTTTTTATGGCATCTCTTGAAAGGGGGTTTGAGGTCACGCTGGACAAGGGTTCCTTGGTAGAGACAGTCAGGACGGATATCTTCCAGATTGCCTTAATTGTTGCCCCCCTCTTTGGGCTGATGTTATTCGTTATTGCCATCGTGCATTTTATACAGACCGGCTTTTTGTTCTCCGTTGTGCCGCTAAGCCCTAAGTTGTCGAGACTTAACCCTATCGAGGGAGTAAAGAAGATCTTCAGTCTTAATGCCCTATTTGAGGCATTTAAGGGGATATTTAAGATTATTATGCTCGGGCTGGTAGCATACCTACTTATAAAGAGCGAGGTAGTAAACATGCTGCTTCTTGCTGATATGGGTATTCCGTCAATTGCAGTATTTATTCATGACCAGATAACAATGCTAGTATTGGCCTCAGTCGTTGTCTTGACTATCTTTGCCTTTTTAGATTTTGCCTATCAGAGGTGGCAATTTGATCGCAACCTGAGAATGACCCGACATGAAGTAAAGGAGGATTATAAAGAGGTCGAAGGTGATCCATTGATCAGGGCGAGGATAAAGAGTTTACAGAGAGATATGGCGAGGAAGAGGATGATGCAGGATGTTCCAAAGGCAGATGTGGTCATAACAAACCCCACGCATCTTGCCGTTGCGCTGAAATATGATTCATCAAAGATGGGCGCACCTGTAATTGTTGCAAAAGGGGCGAATCTCATTTCAGAGAAGATAAAAGAGATCGCAAATAAGAGCGGTGTCCCTGTCTTTGAGGATAAGCCTCTTGCAATGGCGCTATTTAAGTTCGATGTCGGGATGGAAGTGCCTGAGGCTTTATATAAAGCGGTGGCGACTATACTTGCGAAAGTGTATAAATTAAAAGGGAGAGGAAATAGTTATGCTTAGCAGACTCGCAAAACATGGCGATTCAGTATTGGCAGCAGGTATTCTTTTAGTCGTCGGGATGATGGTAATACCTATTCCTCCAATGCTGTTGGATATTTTGTTGTCTTTCAGTATTACCCTGGCTATGCTGATAATCCTTGTCGCTTCCTATATTAAGAGACCTCTTGACTTTTCGGCGTTTCCATCCATTCTCCTTATTGCCACACTCTTCAGGCTGGCGCTGAACATAGCATCTACGAGACTGATCCTGATGAGAGGACACACCGGTATTGGCGCAGCAGGGGAAGTGATAAGGTCATTTGGAGAATTCGTTATTGGTGGTAATTTTGTAGTCGGCTTCATAATCTTTATGATACTCGTAATAATAAATTTTGTGGCCATAACGAAGGGAGCAGGCAGGATTGCAGAGGTCTCTGCAAGGTTTACACTCGATGCCCTGCCTGGTAAACAGATGAGCATTGACGCTGACCTCAATGCAGGCCTCATCGATGAGAAGACGGCAAAGACGAGGAGAGAGGAGATCGGCAGAGAGGCGGACTTCTACGGGGCTATGGATGGAGCGAGTAAGTTTGTTAGGGGAGATGCCATTGCCGGGATAATTATAGTGATAATCAATCTAATAGGAGGTTTTCTTATTGGAGTGCTACAGCAAGAAATGTCTGTCTCTGATGCCGCGGCGACTTATACAATACTTACCGTCGGCGACGGGCTTGTTACGCAAATTCCTGCCCTTATTGTATCGACGGCAGCAGGCCTTGTTGTCAGCAGGGCTGGCTCAGAAGCAGAGTTAGGCTCTGGTGTGGTTAAACAACTGATACTGAATCCAAAGGCGTTGTGGACCGCCTCTGTCATACTGGCTACTTTAGGTCTGGTCCCGGGATTGCCCCACTTTGCATTCCTGACGCTCGCTGCAATTACTGGAACAGGTGCATACTTTCTAAGCAAGGCCATGAAAAAGGAAGAGAAGACACCTCTTCCTCCGGCGGAGGAGGCAAAACCAGCCGAGACATTTGAGTCCCTTCTTCCTATAGACCCCCTCTCTCTGGAGATTGGTTATAACCTTATACCTTTGGTGGAAGAAGGTGGTCCACTCTTAACAAAAATTAAGGCAATCAGGAGGCAGATGGCAATAGATATGGGATTTATTATTCCGCCTGTTCACATAAAAGATAATTTATCTCTGAAGCCAACACAATATTCTATCCTCGTAAAAGGGATCGATACTGCATCTGCAGAGGTGATGCTTGATAAATATCTCGCGATATCTCCCAGGATGGCACAGGCCAAAATAGAAGGCATTCCGACCAGAGACCCTGCCTTTGGACTTCAGGCTATATGGATAGATGAAAAAGATATGGAGGGTGCACAACTTGCAGGATATACTGTCGTTGATGTTCCATCTGTTATAACGACTCATCTTACAGAGATTATAAAGGGGTATGCCCATGAATTAATTGGCAAACAGGATGTCCAGAAATTGATTGATAACCTGTCAAAGACACAACCAAAGGTGGTCGAAGACCTTATTCCAGGGCTTTTAAGTTTAGGTGCGGTTCAAAAAGTGCTACAGAATCTCCTCAGAGAAAAAGTCTCTATACGGGATATCCAGACAATCCTGGAGTCGCTATCGGATGGCGCAAATGTGACAAAAGACACCGACATTCTTACTGAGCATGTCAGACAATCCCTTTCGAGGGGTATAACAAAACAGTTGCAGAGCCCTGATGGTTTTATACCAGCCATAGTGATCGATTCAAGAGTCGAAAGGCTGTTTATTGAATCCATACAGACTACACCGCAGGGATCATACCTGTCCCTTGATCCAGCAGTAACAGAGAAGATTATGGCGGCTATAAAGAGGAATTTTGAGGAAGGCATTCTGAAGGGCTATCAACCGGTGGTTCTCTGCTCTCAAGCCATCAGGAGATTCGTAAAGAGACTAATAGAGAGAATTTCCGGTAGCATCATGGTCGTATCACATGGCGAAATTACACCAAACACGAAAATTTATACCATATCTACGGTAAAGATAGACCCTGGGGTTGAGAGTTAGGAAGAAGACAAGATAGGAAGTTAAGAAACTAAAGGGGAGATTGCAGATGAAGATCAAGAACTTTATTGGGGACAGTTTTAAGGATGCACTCGAAACGGTGAAGAAAGAACTTGGGCCTGATGCAATAATACTTTCGAGCAAAGCTGTAAAGACCAGGCCCCCTAACCTTGCCAATAAGGATGTTGTTGAGGTCACGGCTGCTGTAGATGAAACAGGTGATATCTCTCCTGCTGCATCTATAGCAATCCATGATGTTGAGGAGATATTAAGAGAGATCAGAAGCCTCAAAGATGAGGTGGTCTTTCTTAAAGAGACCTTAAGACCGGTGGTCCCAACCCTCAGGGTGGGAAAAGAAAAGAAGGGGCTTTTCAATATTCTTACAAGGAATGGGGTTGATTTTCAATTTGCGATCACCTTATTAGAGAGATCTCAGGAGTCAATAGATAGCTTAAGGAGTGTTATAAAACAGGATATAAAGACACAGAATCTTTTGTCTGCTGAAGGCAATGGGCTTATATTCTTGGGCCCCTCCGGGGTAGGAAAGACCACAACTATGTCAAAAATTGCTCATTTGATGACCTCAAAAAAGAACTATGCTACTCTCATGTCACTCGATGAAGGAAGAGTAGGTTCTATCGCCCATATGAAAGAGTTATCGAAACAACTGCGGTGCCAGTTAAAGGTCATTAAAAGGGTGAGCGAGTTGCCAAAAATTATTTATAAAGAGATAGGAAGGGGCCCAATCCTTATCGATACTCCTGGTTATGAATATAAAGAGATACTCGAAGATATAAGAGAGATATTTCCTTCCAGATTTCCTCTAAAGAGGTGTTTTTTAATGGATGCATCTATGAACATGCAGTCATCATTGAAGGCATGGCAACATTGCAACAACGATATGATTGATTACATAGGTTTTACAAAGATAGATATGGCAGCACAATATGGAAATATTTATAATCTTTCCCTACTGACAAGCCTTCCACTTTCTCTTATAACTACAGGAACAGATGTTCCTGGTGACATCGAAATTCCTACTCCAGAATTTCTTGCCAATCTTATTACAGGAGGGACTTATAATGGGCATCAATAGTTTGAGAATAATAGCGGTATCCAGCGGCAAGGGAGGTGTCGGAAAGACGAATTTTGTTGCCAACCTTGCCCTATTTTATGCAGGACTGAACAAGAGGGTGCTTATTCTCGATGCTGATCTGGGTTTGAGCAATATAGATATATTGTTTGGGGTATCACCTAAGTATAATCTCAAGCATGTATTACGGGGCGAAAAAAAGATAAAGGATGTTGTCGCTGCTGGTCCTTCGGGGATAAAGATCCTTCCGGCCAGCTCCGGAGTTAGAGAGCTGGTAAATCTGACAGATGAACAAAAATTAAATCTCGTTTCAGAACTGGATGATTTCGATATGCCATTTGATATTTTTTTAATAGATACCGGCGCTGGTATATCTGACAATGTATTGTTTTTTTGCAGCGCCGCACAAGAGACGATCGTCCTAATCACGACAGAGCCTACGTCGATGACAGATGCCTATGCCCTTATAAAGATACTCTCGAGAGATTTTGGAGAAAGGCATTTCAATATCCTCGTAAATACAGCCCGCTCTGAAAATGATGCCCTTAATACATTCAGAAAACTGGCAGTAGCCGCAGATAGATTTCTTAATCTCTCCATTAATTATCTCGGGTACTTACCGTATGATCGCCATGTAAAGAGTGCGATAATTGCACAGAAAGGTTTTATCACTATATATCCTAACAGTGATTTTACGAAAAGGCTGGCAAATGTAGGCAGAAAGGTGCTTGATAGCCCCCCAGAGAATTTAAAGGGTAATATACAATTCTTCCTAAGGAAGGCATTGAGAGCCGAATGAATGAAGAAGATATCAAAAAAACAGAGAGAGCAGACAGTTAAACAACTCTTACCGAAAGTAAAATATTATGCCAGTAGGTACGCATTCGATCTTCCACCGGGATTAGAGATTAAAGATTTAGTATCGGCCGGAATTATTGGACTCATAGAAGCAATGAAAAAGTATGATCCTTCCAAAAATACAACCCTTAGCACCTTCGCAGACTTCAGAATAAGGGGCGCTATACTTGATGAGATTCGTTCTATGCAGTGGGCACCAAAAAATTCAAGGAAGAAATTAGGAGAGGTAAGGAATACCTATGCAGAGCTCGAAAAGGGACTTAATCGGCCTGCTACCGACGAAGAGGTTGCAGAGAAGCTGAATATAACCCTTGATGAACTCTACAAGACCCTCTCGATAGCCAATACTATGAATATGATAAATTTGGATGATATTGATTTAACCAAGGAAGGCAACCCCATTGATATTCTCGGATGCATATCCAGAGGAAATGAAAAGGAGATGCTGGATGAGTTGAATCTAAAGGAATTGAGAGCTATCATTGGAAGTGCCATCGATGAACTTCCGGAAAAGGAGAGGATAGTTGTGACCCTTTATTATTTTGAAGAGCTTACAATGAAGGAAATAGCTAAGGTCTTAGATATTAGCGAGTCGAGGGTCTGCCAATTGCATGGGAAGGTTCTTATTAAGCTCAGAAATAAAATGGAGCAATGTAAGTCTTGAATCATATATCTCCTATTATGTATTCTATACCCTACTGATTATACCGGGGACAATTAAATGATCAAAAATATTAAAAGGCTAATTCAGAGGCTTAGTGACGAAGACCAGGCAGTCCGGAGGGAAGCAGCCGAAAGGCTATCGGCAGGCGATGAGAGGGCAGTATATCCCCTTATTAAGGCACTGAGCGATGAAAATGCAGGCGTTCAAGATACCGCGATGCGTTCTCTGATAGACATAGGAGGCGAGACTACTGGTTACATGATATTGCCCTTGCTGAGAAAAGATGTCTATCTCAGGAATACTGCCTTAGTTATTCTCAGGGAGTTAGGAGAGGCGGTGGTTTCACTTCTTTATTCAGCATTGAAAGACAAGGATAACGATATTAGAAAGTTTGCCATTGACATTTTAAGGGATATAAAAGAAGGTGTTGACCCATCAAAGATTGTCCCTCTCCTAAGCGATCCAAATGCAAATGTTAGGGCAGCCGCTGCAAAGGCGATAGGCGCAAAGGGCTACAAAAATGCGATTCCAGAATTGAGCAACAGACTTAAAGATGATGAATGGGTATGTTTTTATGCCCTCGAGGCCCTCGGAGAGTTAAGGGCGGAGGAGGTTATCGAAGAGATAAAAGGGTTGTTACATAGCAGATCGACTATAGTTCGTTTCGCTGCCATCGAGGCATTAGGAAAAATCGGATCTAAAAGGGCTGCAGACATGCTAATGTCATATCTGCACATAGCGCCAGATGATGAGGTGAATGTAATTATAAAAGCCATTATATCGGCAGGCGTAACTCCTGAAATGTCTGATCTTTCAAGATACCTCATAAAAATGCTCGAGGAAGGAGATTTGGAAGAACGAGAGATAGCATTGAAAGGTATTGCATCGATTAACTGCAGAGAGGCTATCCCGATTATGGTTGATATTGCTGGTTCTCTGGAACCATCTCTGGCGGAGAATGAACAGGAGTTTTTGCTGCTAAAGGATACGATCGTCTCCATAAATTCTGAAGAAGAATTATTAAAAATATTAGATTCTCCTGATATTAAGCACCGGGGGAAATCCCTGGCGATCGAGATCCTCGGTGAGATGCGAAGTGAGAAAGCTATTTATAGATTGATCGATTACCTTGCTGATTCAAGGAGAGGCCCGCGGAAGGCATCTGCTGTCGCCCTCGGAAAGATAGGCAGACACGAATCAATAAGGCCTCTGATAGAGGTAGCGATGAATGATGCGGATTCCAATGTAAGACGCTCTGCCATCGAGGCGATTGGTAATATGCAGGCTAAGGATGCATTCAGTCCATTGCTTGAGATGTTAGAACTAGAAGAGCATTATGATATCATCGAGAAGATTGTTGAATCGCTGATGAAGATTGATGCCACTTCCTTTTTATCTGATATATCACAGTATCGTGACAATGTCCGCGAGGCAATAGCGAAGACAATATTTAGTGTAGAACTACTATTGAGACTCACAAATGACCCCAGCGAAGCGGTGAAAATTGCAGCAATACATGGACTTGGCTATGCAGGAACAGACGAGGCAATTTCGAGACTCGTAGGACTCACCAAAGAGCGTGCCCCTGACATAAGAAAGGCTGCTATTGCGGGGCTTGGCGAGGCAAGATATTGTGCCCATGAATTGTTCGATGCACTAAAGGACGAGGACTCATGGGTAAGGTTTTATGCTGTCAAGGCGATAGCCCTTTCTTGCGATAATGAAGAGGTTATTAAGGGGATGAAGGCAGCGATGTATGATGAATTTATTCCTGTTGTCATGTCTGCTATAGATATACTTATGGAGATAGGGAGCAAGGAGGCAGATGAAATATTAGCCGCTCACAAAGAACACCGCAATCTTGATGTGAGAGAGAAAATAAAGAGGTACTGCAAAGATCAGGATGCACAAACAGGTATAAAGGAATGGGCTTAGAAATGGCAGACGAAACATTTAGACAACTGAGGGATTTTATATGCGAAAAGAGTGGTATTTTTATTCCTGACAACAAAAAATATTTATTAGAAAGCAGGCTCGGAAGGAGGGTGCAGGAAAGACATCTGAGGGGGTATGAAGACTACCTGTATATCCTAAAATATGGCATGAATAGAGATGAACTCTCCATGCTGTTTGATATGGTCACTACAAACGAGACTTTTTTCTTTAGAGAGTCTCAGCAGTTTGAGGTCTTTGCCGGAGAGGTGCTTAAACGCATTATGGGTGAAAATAGCAGCCTCAGGAGGCGGGATATAAAGATATGGTCAGCAGCCTGTTCTACAGGAGAAGAGCCATATACAATAGCGATGATGCTCCTTGAAAGACCGGAGGCAAATATCTTCAGAAAAGAGATATATGCCTCTGATATAAGTGAATCTACACTAAACTCTGCAAAGAGAGGTGTTTATAGTTCGTATTCTACCAGAAATGTCCCTGATGCATACCTAAAGAAATACTTTCAAAACAATAACCAGCAATATCTTCTATCTCCAGATATAAAATCTATGGTTAGATTCATGAAGGTTAATCTCGTAGAGGATAGCGAAGTGAGGGCAATGCGAGGGATCGACATAATATTCTGTAGGAACGTTCTTATATATTTTGATAACAGAGCGAAACAAAAGGCAATCTCTTTATTGTATGATTCATTAAGACCAAATGGCTATCTGTTTATTGGGACATCGGAAAGTCTTCATAGCGTGACGAGGGCATTTAAGCCGGTTGCTATTAATAAGGTAATCGTTTATCAAAAGGCATGAATAGTGAATAGTAAATATGGAGGTTTATATGGATAAGTTTCTTACGGACAAAAACAATGCATCAATAGTAATTGTTGATATCCAGGACAGGCTTGCTGCTGCAATGAAGGTGAAGGATGAAGTTATAGCAAATTGTCTCCATCTCATCGAGCTTGCAAAGATGCAAAATATACCAGTGGTTCTGACAGAACAATACCCGAAAGGACTTGGGCGAACTGTCCAAGAAATCACTGAATCGCTCTTGGCTTATCAGCCCATCGAAAAGCTTGCCTTCAGTTGTTGCGAAGAGCCTAATTTTATGAACGAAATAAAAAGACTCAATAAAAAAACCATTATCCTCACAGGAATGGAGACACATATATGTGTCCTCCAGACATGCACCGGACTCTTAATGGAAGGCTACAATGTCCATCTGGTTAGGGATGCTGTCTGCTCAAGGGAAAAAAAAGAGTGGAAGGCAGGCATCGAATTTATGCGCGACTCAGGGGCAGTTATAACATGCACCGAGACGGTTCTATTCCAATTACTAAGAATTGCAGGCACAGAAGAGTTCAAGGTCATTTCAAAGAGGATAAGGTAGATTTAGGGTAATTGCTCAGGTTATTAGGTTCGATAATCTTAATCTCTTTGACTTCTCCTTCCCTGATCGAAAATGCTTTTGCGACTGGCTCTTTCTCCGCGAGACTTACGATAATATAGGCAGAGCCCTCGTAGAAGGCAAGGCTTACATCTTTTGCAGATGGATATGCCGCTGAAGATGAGTGGGAGTGGAAGATGGCGACCATCTCCATATTATTTTTCCGCATCTCTTTCATAACCTCGAATTGCCTTTGGGGATCCAGCATATAGCTTACAGTGGAGTCTTCGATATTGACCATTTTATAAATCCTTGAAATCATGTTGCCCTTGCCTGCGAGGATACCACATGCCTCCTTTGGATAACCTTCCCTGCAATGAGCAATCATCTCTTTAAATATCTGAGGTGGGATTATCAGGGTGTGCATATAAAAGACCCAAGTAACTACTAAGGTTCAACGTTCACGGTTATAAAGGCTGTTAACTTTGGACCGCTAACTGTAAACGTGAAACCTTTTTTGTCGTGAATCGTGAACTTTGAACCTGACAACCTGAGTAGTTACAGACTCAATTTAGGCGATGCAGTCCTGTAACCACTGGATTTTCTCCGCACGCAAGGCATCTAGGATTTCTCTTCACTTTAGCATGTCTGAAATTTGCCTTCAGTGCATCATATATAAGAAAGGTATTTTTTAAGACATCCCCTTTTTCGAGTATCAATTTCAAGACCTCTGTAGCTTGCAAAGAGCCAACAACTCCGGTTATGGCGCCTAATACACCTTTCTCCTGAGATGTCGGCACAACACCAAGCGATGGCATCTCCTCAAAGAGGCACCTATAGCAATGACCATCTTTAGGCAGTATTGTCGTAACCTGTCCTTCGAATCTCAGAACTGCCCCACTAACAAGGGGGACTTTGAGGATCACGCAGGCATCATTAACAAGGTAACGAGTTGGGAAATTATCGCTACAGTCTACCACAATATCATAATCTTTTATTAAATACATGATATTGTCTTTTGAGACCCTCTCCTTTATACTTATCACCTCTACACCTGGGTTTAATGCCTTGAATGCGGCCATTGCGGAGTCAACCTTATAAGTGCCGAGGGTCTTTGTGCTATGGGCTACCTGTCTTTGTAGGTTACTCAATTCAACAATATCGTCGTCTATTATTCCTATAGTACCGACGCCAGCCGCAGCAAGATAATATCCAACGGGAGAGCCAAGTCCTCCAACGCCCACAATAAATACCCTTGCCTCTAATATCTTTTTCTGTCCACCCTCACCGACCTCGGGCAATAATATGTTGTACCTGTACCGTTGTGCCTGATCTTCTGTAAGATCCATATTATACGCCTCTATTTGGTGCAAATGGGGTGCAAATGGGGTCAAATCTTTCCTCTTGACAATTGAAGCAGTTGACTACTTAATTT